>DASPJC010000097.1:0-4095 GCA_035628815.1 Ohtaekwangia sp.
ATTGCTGGACATCGCCCATTAAACGCAACGCGAATTCTGTTGAGAAGATACACGTGTTCTGCGCCTGGTCCTCTTTCAGGATGTCTGCCTGCACAGTACCGCGAACCTGCGATAACGTGTCGGCCTTGATTTTTTCATAAACCTCTTTTGGGAGGACCTGGTCGCCGGTCGTGCCCAGGAGCATTAAGCCCAGTCCGTCATTTCCTTTTGGAAGATTGCCCTGGTATCCAGGGCGTGGTGTGCCATAGTCTGCATACATTTTGTCGATTGCAGCGTTTATCGACTCCGTGGTGCCTTGCTGACGGATATAGATCTCACATTGCTGGTCGATGGCGGCATTCATAAAATAGCCCAGTAACATCGGGGCCGGACCATTGATCGTCATTGAAACAGAGGTACGGGGATCCGCCAGGTTGAAACCGCTGTAGAGTTTCTTCGCATCATCCAGGCAACAGATGCTCACGCCGGAATTGCCGATCTTGCCGTAAATGTCGGGGCGGTAATCGGGATCGTTGCCATAGAGCGTGACCGAGTCGAACGCCGTTGACAACCGTTTCGCCGGGGTAGCCATGCTCACATAGTGAAACCGCCTGTTCGTTCGTTCCGGGCCGCCTTCACCGGCAAACATGCGCGCCGGATCTTCGCCCTCCCGTTTGAAAGGATAGATGCCTGCTGTGTAAGGAAATTCACCGGGTACATTTTCCTGTAGTATCCATGCCAGCAGGTCGCCCCATGCTTCATATTTTGGCAGTGCTACCTTGGGAATATTCAAATGAGAAAGGGATTCGGTGTGGGTATTGATGCCGATCTCCTTGTCGCGCACCCTGAACGAAAAAATGGCGTCGTGATATTTTTTTCGTTTCGACGGCCATGCTTCCAGGAGTCGCCAGTTTTTGGGGTCGAGGTCCAGCTTCGTTTTTTCAAACTCCGCTTCCAGCAGTGTACGAAGCTCCTCCCGGTCACTGAGATTGTCAATGGTGGTACGCAACGCGAAAAGGCGCTGGGCTACTGCTTTTTGCGCGGCTGTCCACTGATCATACTGGCGATTGTTTTCAGTGATCTCGCTCAGGTAGCGTGTCCTGTGCGGCGGGATAACAAAAACCTTTTCGGACATTTCGCGCGTGATGGCGAATGTGGATTTCAACGGCGCGCCGGTTTTCGCGACCAGTTTATCCATCACATGCTTGTAAAGCTGGTTTGTACCGGGGTCATTGAACTGCGATGCAATGGTACCGAACACCGGCATGTCTTCAGGCTTGCTGGTCCAAAGCTGATGATTGCGCTGATATTGTTTTTTTACATCACGCAGTGCGTCCAGCGCACCGCGTTTGTCGAATTTGTTTAATGCAATGACATCGGCGAAATCGAGCATGTCGATCTTTTCAAGTTGCGTGGCCGCGCCATATTCAGGTGTCATAATGTACAGCGAAACATCGCTGTGATCGAGTATCTCCGTATCGCTTTGGCCGATGCCTGATGTTTCAAGGATGATCAGGTCATACGCTGCCGCCTTCAGCACCTGGATCGCTTCTTTCACATAAACTGACAGCGCCAGATTGCTCTGGCGTGTTGCCAGCGACCGCATGTAAACCCGCGGATTATTGATGGCATTCATCCGGATACGATCACCCAGAAGCGCTCCTCCTGTTTTGCGTTTGGAGGGATCTACAGAGATAATTCCAATCGTCTTCCCGGCATCTTTAAAGTCGACAAGAAAACGCCTGACGATCTCATCGACCATCGAGGATTTTCCGGCGCCACCCGTGCCGGTGACACCCAGTACCGGTACCGTTGATTTGGCGGCCAGTGCTTTCACCTTATCCAACACGGCGCGATTCTTTTCATAAAAATTTTCGGCAGCGGAAATGATACGGGCAATGGCCAGGGGATCCTTGCCCGAAAGCCTGTCAACCTCATCTGTAAGATCTTCGCCGATCGGATAATCGCTTTTCTCAACCAGGTCGTTGATCATACCCTGAAGTCCCATGGCACGCCCATCATCCGGCGAATAGATCCGGGTAATGCCATAGGCCATCAGTTCCCTGGTCTCTTCCGGTAAAATAACGCCACCCCCGCCGCCAAAGATCCGGATATGCCCCGCACCCTTTTCTTTCAACAGGTCGTGCATATATTTGAAATATTCGTTGTGGCCTCCCTGGTAACTCGTCATAGCAATGGCCTGCGCATCTTCCTGGATGGCGGTGTTGACGACCTCTTCCGCGCTGCGGTCATGACCGAGATGAATCACTTCACAACCGGTTCCCTGGATGATCCGGCGCATGATATTGATGGCAGCGTCATGCCCGTCGAATAAACTCGCCGCTGTTACAATGCGTACTTTATTTTTCGGTTTATAGGGCTCCGGTGCGGCATGACCGGCAAGATTTTGTTTTTTGTCGGGTGTGGCAGCGGAAAGGGTAGTCGTACTCATGGAAAATTAGGTATGTATCGCCGGATTGAACGAATGCGTCAAAAATACGGAAAGTAAACAAAACCTAACGACTGGCAGGCAAAGAAACAAAACACCTAAACCAGGGCGGAATGCAGTGATCCGACCTGTTCCTACCCGGCAAGACTTTTTTTGTATTTGATCCCCAGGATAAGGATCAGCACATTGATGATGATCGACACGACATTCGTCAGAATGATGGGAAGATCCTCCCGTAGCACGCCATAGTATATCCACAGGGCCAGTCCGCAGAACAGCGTAATGAGGTAAATGATAGAGATGTCCTCAGCCTTTTTGTTTTTGATCAGTTTGATCAGTTGTGGCAGGAGCGACAGGGCAGTAAATATCCCAGCGACAATTCCGATGATTCCGACGAAGTCCATACCGCTGCGTTTAAAATTGGGTGCCATGGGACAATCATTTCCGGATGTTTTTTTAGAGGGACCGATGTGCTTAACTTTTAGACATGAAAACAAAAGAACTAAGCATTCCGGTAACGACTACGTTGGGATCCGTTTCCGGCGAATTGATCATGCCGGTAAAATCGGCCGCCCTGCTATTGCTCGCGCACGGTGCAGGGGCCGGGATGCAACACCATTTCATGGTAGACCTTTCTCACGCCTTATATGAAAACGGAATCGCGACCCTGCGGTATAACTTTCCTTACATGGAATCTGGCAAAAAAAGACCTGATCCGCCGGCCATTGCTGAAAAAACGGTAGGGATGGTGATTGAAAGGTCACAGCAGCTTTACCCTGATCTTCCATTATTTGGCGCGGGAAAATCTTTCGGCAGCCGCATGACGTCTCAGTATCTGTCGAAAAACCCCGCTGCATCGCTTCGTGGATTGATCTTTTACGGATTTCCGCTGCATGCCGCCGGGAAACCGTCGATTGATCGTTCGGCCCATCTTCAGTCCATTACAAAGCCCATGCTTTTCCTGCAAGGGACCCGTGATGCGCTTGCTACCATTGGCCTGATGGAAGAGATCTGTCAGACTTTACGTTCCAGCACGCTGGTGAAATTCGAAGGCGCTGACCATTCGTTCAAGGCTGGAAAAAAGGAACTCATTCCGACCCTGGCCGAAACCACCGCGGCATGGATTAAAAAGCTAGCGTGATCAATGCACAAATTTTCTCCAATTCAGCGGCTTCCGTGTTTTGAGGTACCGCACATCGGCTTCGTGCGCATAGGCTTCGCGTTCAAAAGGATTATTCCTGTATGCCACGTGGTGACTGTTGCCCAGTAAGCGGGACTGGAAGTAATAGTACAAATACAGGATCCAGTGAAAAACAAACAACATCTCGACCTGCTGCCAGAAGTGTATCATCTCGTGGCGAGTAAGACTTTCATCGTCCTTCTTCGGGCGGCTGATAAGAATGAAAATGAAAAACGACATACCGGTGTAGTGGCGGAAGATTTTTCCGGGGGTGTAAATTTTGATGGGCAACATACCGCTGTCAACAGTGGCACCCTCAAAACGGTTCCCTGCATTCCGCTGTTGCAGGAATTCGATTTCATAGCGAAATTTGGAGAATGATTTCAAGGCTCTTCCCCGTCCGCTCAGCGACACGCATTGCCGAACCGCCGGTTAAGGTCAAGCCGGACGTCGACGTCGAAGTATTGACATCCATTGATCCGCAGGT
>DASPJC010000098.1:0-3574 GCA_035628815.1 Ohtaekwangia sp.
AAACTAGCCAGCCACCAACAACCTGCAGTACAACGCGTGTTTGCCACAAGGCCAACAGGCATGCGTATGAAAACATCATGAGGCAAACCGTGACCGGGTAGACCGACCAGGTGATGGACCCATGAACCGACAGGTCAATGGCGGTTGTCGCTACAACGCCAGACAAAAACAGGACTGCGGATACCTGCCAGAGAACCCGTCTTAAGATATCCCGGTTTCGATCGGCCCGTATGTTAACGTGTTCTTCACCATCCGATCGGTGCTTTGTACCTACCTCCCCTACCAGGGTATCGCACAAAGGGCAAATGGTCATATTTTTTTCAAGCTGAACACCACATTCTTTGCATATTAGCATACCCCATCAGTTGTAGTCGATAATTTTAACACCAATGCCTTGTTTAACAAGAAAGCGCAAGTAGGCTTTCTCCATGTTACGTGACTGTGTAATATTCCCGAAGCTCATCACCAGGTTATCACCAAATCCCAAAACTCCGCAATTGACCTTCAAGGCGCTGCTGGGTGGTGGCGGAGTAAAAACGAAATGGTCGATCAGTCCGTCGGCGTCTCCCAAAGTGATCTTGCCGAGATTCGTGATCACACCGCTGTACCGACTGGTCCCGGCGATGCGATAGGTCAGTTTGAGAATGAGTGATTTGATAAACAACGGTGTATTTTTCAACCATATATTTCTTTCCGCGCCTACATTCCTGGCGATGATCTTGTTGATAAGTTTTCGATCCGTCTCCAGTTGCATGACGTGGTGAACGGTCTTGACGATCTCTTCGAAGGAGTATTGTCCCAGCGACATATCGATCTCCGGTGTGACGAAGAGTGAAAAATTGCGCATCGTCCTGGATGCGAACATCCGTCTGAGATTTACCGGCACCTGGATCCGGAAGATCCGGCGAACTTTGCGCTTCTTCCGGGCGGGCAGGCTGTTATAGATAGATTGCATCGCATGCAGATAGACAGCGACCAGGTAGTCGGTTATCGTCGCGTCATACGATTTCGCCTTTTTGGAAATTTCACTCAGCGGCATCCTGGCGGTCAGAACACCGAAGCGCCGCGGAAAACTTAAGCGGAAAGGAAGATGGAATGATCGCGGTTTTTTTTTCGGCGATGGAATGTGCTGCTGGAAATACCTCGAGAACCCATCTTCGAACTCCTCTGCTGACGGTATTTCGTCAGGCTTCAACGCCGGTAGGGTTGCGGGCAAGGGCTTGCCACACATTTCAAAGTACGCCAGCAGTAATGTTTTAAGAAACTCCATAGCACCACTGCCATCGGTAAGTATATGGGAGAATTCCACGCTGAGGCTGTTGTTCCTGGCCAGCACTCTGAAGATCAGGTCGCCTTTATGAAAGGCACGGCAAGGCGGCGCGAAATCGGGTCTTAACGGAATAGGTTCGTCATGGAATTCAAGGTAGTACCAGAAAAACCCTTTCCTGGGTTTCATTTTGTAATAGGGAAAGCGTTGTTCGAGCTTGCCGATAGCCCGCAGAAGGGGCTGCACTTGTATCCGTTCTTTCAACAGGCATGATATCCTGAATACTGACG
Organism: Ohtaekwangia sp.; assembly: GCA_035628815.1. Classification (GTDB taxonomy): domain Bacteria; phylum Bacteroidota; class Bacteroidia; order Cytophagales; family Cyclobacteriaceae; genus Ohtaekwangia. The sequence continues at coordinate 1,558 of DASPJC010000098.1, forward strand.
TCAGTTCCTCATTCTGAATAGCAGGATAGATTTTCGCGGCGTTATCGAGCCGCATCCAAAAATGCTCACGCAGGGCGGTGTTCCCGGCAGTTATTATCGATGGATTCAGGCGGGCCATTGATCCAGTACTGAAAAATAAATGCCAGCGGCACATGTTCATCAGCCCGCTAAAAATCACCAAACCCATCTGATGTCGTCCCGGTGTGACAGGTCGTTGATTTCATAATACAGAGAAGGCAAAAGCGCGTTTAATTGGCGTAACCTCCAGCTTTAAAGCCTGCAAGACCACATTGCGTTACTTTGGTGGGTAATACAATTAAGCATAGCTAATGCGCTGTATTAAGAGTACCTTTGCTGGCATTCCTACCCTGTAGTTCGGATGACAAAATCCGATGAAACACAGCCATACCGTTAAATCGTCCGGGAAGAAAAAACAATACCAGGCAGACAGTAAGAAAAGTAAAATTTCCAGCCGAAAATTGCGTACTGAATTTTTCCCGATTGTCGGAATTGGTGCGTCTGCCGGGGGCATCAAAGCATTTACTTCATTGTTGGAAAGTCTGCATCCTGACCTGGGGATGGCCTTTGTGCTGATCTTACACCTATCGCCCCATCACAAAAGTGCGCTCGCCGAAATTATGCAGTTCAAGACCAGCATGAAGGTCCAGACGGCGAAAGATGGTATGGCTGTCCTACCCAACAACGTGTATGTCATCCCTCCTAATACTTTTATTAGCATCAAGGACGGCCGTCTGAAATTTGCTCCCCGTCCGGTAATGGCAACCGGCGATTTCTCAGTTGACTATTTTCTCACAACGTTGGCTGCTGGCTATAAAAACAGCGCCATTGGAATCATCCTGTCAGGTACTGCTACCGATGGGACACTGGGACTGAAAGCGATTAAAGCGGAAGGTGGAATCACCTTCGCACAGGATGGATCAGCTGAGTTTAATGGAATGCCCGGCCACGCGTATGACGCGGGCTATGTTGACTTGAGACTTCCGCCGAAAGAGATCGCCATGGAGCTGCAACGGTTGACGCAAGTTCCTTACACGATACTTCCGCCCGATAAAATTGAGCATGCCGAGCCAACTGAAATCAATGAACAGGGACAAGTGTTACAGCAGATTTTGGCTTTGATTAAGGCCAGGACAGGGATAGACTTCTTCCTGAATTATAAACACGCCAGCATCTACAGGCGTATCATACGTCGGATGGCGTTAAACAAGTTTGAGAAGCTTTCCGAATACTTTTCCATGCTCCGGCATAATTCCCGCGAAGTTGATGCACTCTACGCCGACTTTCTGATAAACGTTACCTGTTTCTTCCGCAATCCGGATTTTTATAAAATACTTGCCGCGAAAGTATTCCCGGCCATTACCAACCAGGAAAAATCAACTGAACCTTTCAGGATCTGGATAGCAGGGTGCTCAAGCGGGGAAGAAGCATACTCGGTCGCGATTCACCTGATCGAGTTTTTGGAGCGAAAAAAAATTTCCGTTCCTATTCAAATCTTTGCTTCCGATCTGGACTCAAACGCGATAGAAAAAGCAAGAGCCGGAGCCTATCCTGCTATTGGAATGATGGGAATTTCCCCCACGCGACTTAGCCGGTTTTTCATAAAGCGCGCAGGATTTTATCAGATCAGCAAATCGGTGCGCGAGGTCTGCGTCTTCTCACAACACAACCTGCTGAAAGATCCGCCTTTTCCGAGAATGGATCTCATCAGCTGCCAGAATGTGTTGATCTATCTTGATACGATCCCCCAGGAGAAAATTCTCCAGATGTTTCACTATGCCTTACAACCGAACGGATTTCTTTGCCTCGGAAAATCAGAGACGATCGGCACATCAGGCAACCTGTTTCGCCCGCTCGACAGAAAAATCAAGATATACTCCAAAAAGCCTGTCCGGCCTCAATTTGACTTCGCTGGTGATACAATCAAGGGGAGTACCGCGCCGGTAACTACCACAGCGCGAGCCGAAGTCAACGTGGAGAAAGCGATGAGCAAGCTGAT
>DASPJC010000099.1:0-6003 GCA_035628815.1 Ohtaekwangia sp.
TGCGGAGCAGTGGTTACTAAAAAAATTATTGTGAGGATGCTGAATCTCATACGCCCGACGACTTACATTATTTTCTTTACCAGATCATTCAGATAGACCTCAACATTATCATATTCACCACTAATAGATCTGCCGTTGGCGTCAGCCGCATCGTGAGCGTTCAACTTTTGCCTGACCTCCCATTCATCCGGCATCCCGTCGGCATCGCTATCTTTCAAGGGCGGTGCTGATTTTAACGCAGGCCAACCCCCTACATCGTTTTGTGAATCAATGATACCGTCTTTGTTTTTGCCCGATGATGCAGTGCCTGTTCGTACCTCACGTGCGATCCGCGCATCCACGGGGTCGCGTGCGAGACTTGCGCCGGCCTTTTCAAGCACCAGCGCAAAAGCCTTTTGGGCGCTTTGTTCGTCGATCGGTTCTGCCGGGAAGGGCATCACGGATTTCGCTGAATCCGGATCCGCTGCTTTCACGCCCCCGTCCCAGTTATTTTTTGAAACTTTCTCATTCCCCACCAGGCAATTCCCCTGTACAAAAAATTTGCCATAAGGCGCAGAAGGATTCAGTAGCCAGGGGTTGTTCGATTTAGTCGCGGGCCCGGGTTTATAGTAGTTGTTCACCACATTATACTTTCCTTTTTCTCCGCCATAAGTACTGTTACCGCCCCAGTTGTAAATCACGTTATTGCGAAAGTCGACAAGCTCTGCTTCGGAGTTCGGGGTGGTCGACGATCCGCTGAACCTTGGCAGCCTGCTGGTATGGTGCGCCAGCAGGTTGTGATGGAAGGAAGCACCTTCTCCACCCCAGATCCCCCCATACCCATGCTCACCTTTTGTGTGAACGGATTGATTCAGACTTTCTGAAATGATGCACCACTGCATGGTGAAATTTTTATTGCGGTAGAATGAAGCGCATTCGTCGGTGGACCAGCTGACAGAGCAGTGGTCTATCATGATATTGCTGTTCCTGCCATTTCCGGACAAAGCATCGGCTTCCTGTTTCGTTTCGTCACCGAGCCTGAAACGGAGGAAACGTATGATCACGTTGTCCGCGCTGATCCGCACGGTGTAATTCATCAGGCAGATGCCGTCGCCGGGCGCTGACTGACCGGCGATAGTGATGTCGTTGTTATTGATGGGAAGTGGTGACTTCAAAGCAATGTTTCCCGAGACAGCGAATACAACTATCCGCGGCCCTTTTTTCTGTATCGCATCGCGAAGGCTTCCGGGGCCGTCATCGTTAAGATTGGTTACAGTATACACCTTTCCACCACGTCCGCCGGTCGTATACTTTCCGAAGCCATCCGCGCCGGGAAATGCCAGTGATCTGTCCTGCGCCTGGGTAGTAAAAGCACCTAACAGTAAAAGAAAAATGAGTTTGACTTTCATACTACAATCTTAAATTTAAATCTGTGCTAAGGGAACTGACTAGCGCGCGGGTTCTGTGGTCGCAAATACCTTTCCAAGAAAACCTGTTATATGCCGGATCGTCGGCTCGAACCAGGGATGAAAAAGCCAGTAAGAGTGCGGTGACCCTTCAAGCTTATGCACCTCGGAATAAATCCCATATGAATCAAGTTTCTTCACCATTTCACTGCATCCAGCATGGAATCTTGTCTGTGAACTGTTGATAAAAAGAAACGGCGGCGCACTTTTGCTGACCGTATACAGCGCTGAAGCTTCGCGCCACTTATCCGGTATGTCCTCGTAAAAACCCTGCAACCAGAATACATCGGCGCTGTTTTCAGTCCGCTTCAGCGCCAGCGATTCGGGATCAGTAAAATCGAGCAGCCCATCCATATCGATCACCGCCTGCACATCGCTTGCGTAACCTTTACAGCACAGCGTTCCTTCATACTTTTTATTTCCGTTCGTGGCACCGATGAGTGCTGAGAGTTGCCCACCGGCCGAGCTTCCACCGATCGCAACGCGTGCAGGGTCCACGTTGTATTTTTTCGCATGCGCGCGGGTCCACCGGATGGCGGCCTTGATATCATGAAGGGCGGCAGGATATTTAGCTTCGAGGGAAAGCCGGTACTCTACCGAGAGCACCACGAATCCGTGCGCGGCCAGCTGCTGTGCCATGGGAGTGTTCAGCGATTTATTCCCTGCCCGCCAGCCGCCGCCGTGAATGAGCAGGATCGCTGGATAAGATCCTGACGCATTCTTTGGCGCAAAAATATCGACATGAAGGTCGCGTTTACCGAACGGTGTATCTTCAAGTGCAAGGTACGTTACGTTCTCCTGCTGTAAAATTGTCTCCAATTGAAAGGGTTCAACGGGCTGGATATACGGGTAGTTTTTGATGAGCTTTCGATACGTGCTCGCTACGGTATACGTTGTATCCAGCGGAATCCGCGGATGCCCTTCATCGCCGGCCTGTGCATGGACGATCGGCGGCATCACGCACCCGGTAAGCAAAATGGATAAAAGGACAATGCGCACGGATGGTCTGAATAACATACGTTACAATTTTACCTGTTCCTCCACGATCGTTTTCACAATGCTGTTAATGTATACTTCTACATTATCATACGCCGTGCTGAGATCGTCGTCATTCGGATTGGCCACCGCAGGATCGAGTTTCATCGCCGTTTCCCATTCGTCGGGCATACCATCGTTGTCGGTATCCACGGGAGGCTCGGTGCTATTCAGTTCGGGCCATCCCCCTACATCAGCCTGCGTATCGATGATACCTTTTGTGCTGCCGTTGGAACCTTCAAATCCATACGTACCATTGCGAACGTCGTTAATCACACGGATATCTACAGCATCTCTTACCAGGGATGCACCTGCGTAACCCAGTACTTTATCGTACGCCGCCAGTGCGGTGTGCGTGGTTACGTTGTTTTTGATGTCGTGCGGTGTCGATAGTCGCATTGCGGCCTTGTCAGCGTCTGAGATTGGTATCGTGTATTCGCACGGTATTGTATTTCCGGCTGCATCGCTGCAACTCCCGGGGTAGGTTGTATAACTTCCATGAAACTGGTTGTACACGCCATATGCCCAGTTGTCACCCGTCGCATTGGTATTGCCGTCGATATGATTACCAGCGATATAGAACTTACCCCAGGTATCATAGACCTCAGTTCCTTTGATCTTGTTCTTGTCGATCGAAATGATCCGACCTTGTTTACTGGTCCCGTTATTCGCGATGGTAGCCGGTCCGGGTTTGAAATAACAGTTAACAATATTGACATTCATTCCCTCACCGCCGTAGGTACTATTACTTCCCCAGTTGTAAATTACATTATTGCGCAGGTCGGCGAGGTCGGTCAATGCGAATGCCTTTCCTGCCTCCTCTCCCAGCCTTGCGTTGCGGCTGTCGTGATGCGCCAACAGATTGTGATGGAACGACGCATTCTTTCCGCCCCATATTCCGCCATAGCCATGCGCACCCTTTCCGTGCACCGAATTGCGCAGGCTTTCACTGATGACACACCACTGTACGGTGGTATTTTCGTTCGCATAAAATGAAACGCACTCATCGGTTGACCAGCTCATCGAGCAATGGTCAATAATAAGATTTTTTCGAAATCGCCCGCCCAGCGCATCGGCTTCCTGATCAGCGGCATCGCCCATGCGGAACCGGATAAAACGTATAATGACATTATCGGCATTGACATTAACAGGATAATCGCGAAGCGTGATACCGTCGCCGGGAGCAGTTTGCCCGGCAATGGTTAGATTGCCCTGTGTAATGTTGAGATTTGATTTCAGGATGATGGTGCCTGACACCTTGAACAATATGTATCGGGCACCCGTGGTCTGAACCGCGGCGCGAAGACTTCCGGGGCCAGCATCATTCAGGTTGGTCACGAACAAAACTTTCCCGTCCCTTCCTCCTGTTGCATCCCGCCCGAATCCTTCAGCGCCGGGAAAAGCAAATGGATCCTCTTGAATCTGGACCGGCGCGTCCTCCTCGACCGGGGGTTGCGGGTCATCCGAACCTTTACAGCTCACGACAAACAAGATGGTTAAAAAAATAAAGTTTTTTAATATCCTCATGGGAAAAATGTAAAGCCCAAAAAATAAAAGGTGTGACCTGGCAGGCAGGCCACACCTTCATTCATTCCATACTATATTTTTACGCGCCAACGCGGATCGCCAGCGCTGAATCTCCCGGCGAACCCGGAGTCCTTGAAGTTGAAATTAAAACCATGCGGATCTACCCACAAAGTACCACGGTCTCCTGCATAAGTCGCGGAAGGCACGCCTGCGATCTCATAACCGGCAATAAAGGCCCAGTCATTCGTACCATAGGTATTGACAACGGTGAAAGGTGTCTCACCCAACCCGTCTTTGCCCCGTATGTTATTGGTTGCGGCCTCCGTCCGGTTCCATCCCATTGCCATGATGGAATTCCGGATAGTCACCCCGTTGAGTACATTGTTGTTACCGGCGCCACCGCGATAACGGAAAAGGTAAATGGAACTTTCAGCATCCACCACGTTACTGAACGTGCAGCCTTCGATTAAAATAGACTCCGAATTGTTTCGCGACGTAATGCCGGAGCGCAAATGGCTGAACGTACTATTCTGCAATACAATATGATTAACCCTCGCCGTGGTTGAAGGCGTACCTGAAGGATCCTGGTCTGCCGTCAGAATACCGTAATCACCTATGCTATCCACCTGGCAGTTGATGATCTTAAGGTTCTCGAACAGTACATTACTGTTACGGATACGCATAATGCCGCGCATCGTATTGATGTCGCAGTTTTCGAACAATACTTCACCAACAGTAATGTCGGCGGAGTTGGGATTGAAAACATATGTACCCCCAAAGTCGCCACCCCTTAGTTCAAGACCGATGAAGCGAACGTGATCGATAGTCGACCCGCCCGCGATATTCCAGTTCCCATTGGTATTGTAGAGCCGCGCTTTTTTCGGTCCGAATCCGTAAGCTGCACGGATGGTGATCGACTTGTTCAGCGCAGCCGTCGGCATATCGAATTCGGCACCACGTTTAACGAGGATGATATCACCGCTTGCTGCTGCGGCAACCTCATTGGCTACGGCCTGAGGGTCGGTTGCCTCGCGAAGATCGTGAATGCCGGGCGCCGTCGGGCTGATATCCTCAACGAGTGTTGTATAATCGACCCACCCGCGGAGTGTTTCTTCGCTATAGATGGCGACCTGGTACTTCGTTCCCGGTGTCAACCCTTCGATAAATGTCTCGCCCGATTCCTGGTCTTCCGTTGACACTGCAAATTCCATCAAAGGCGTTGTAAGCTTGAGATCATTTCCCGCATAAACCTTGATAGCCGTTACAGGGTCGCCGGAGTTTTCAGTGGCCCACGTCACCCGTGCCGCCACATCGATCACGTCGTAGCTCGCCGGGAGATTCAGGATGGTCGGGAAACGGTCTGTACGAACGCTGCCGAGGTCAGAAACTTTGCTGTCAAATTCCGGTTCTGTCGCATGCGCTGTCGCGCGGATCTGGTAAAGTGTATTCCAGAATAAAGGATCGCCATTCAGCAATTCTTCATTCACGACGATGTAGTTGGTGTCCGATTCGATCGTATAATCGATGGTTTCAAATGTATCGCGGCTGATCTCGATCGTGTATCCGGTAGCTTTTTTTATCCGGGCCAGGTTGACAATGATCGTGTTATCCACCGCTTCAAGGTCGTCGCTCAGCACGGGCATGAACAGCCGTGTCTCAGGATACACCTTATCTTCTTCGCATGCAAGGAAAAGGACCATGCACGAAACTGCTAGCAGCAGGGCCGGAATGATCTTATATTTTCTGATTATCATATTCGATACGATTTTCATGTGTGATGCATTTCTATTCGGTAAAGCCATAGCCGTCGTTCTTCAAAACACCGATGGCGATTTCAGCTGTCGGTATCGGGAAAATGTAACGGACCGTTCCAAACGTATAGTTTTGCCAGTCGCGTGTTATCCACTCTTTGTAGGTGAGGTCGTCGTCATGGAGATCCAGCAGGAACTCCGTCTTCGTCCACCCCGCATCTTCGAGTGCCGAATGCTGCGACAGG
>DASPJC010000100.1:0-2630 GCA_035628815.1 Ohtaekwangia sp.
AAGCTATGGTTACAATGTACTTCAATGGCAAAAAGGTTCATGTCAATCATTCTATCCAGCAGGTTTGGGGTGGACCCAATTCAGGCATCGACGGTGGCAATGATGGTGGAAAGGGTATCACCGATACCCCCGGTGGTATTAAGCTGCAGGCTGAAGGCCACGATGTTCTATACCGCAATATCTGGGTCGAAGCGCTTGAAAACAGCCAACACTGATCTGTGAGATCACCGGTTGGGATTATAGTTCACCTGTCTTTTTCTTACCGCCAGCTCACCCAATTGAAATCCAGGGCGGATCACGAACCGTCCCGGATAGCTTGCGTTGCCATCGTCAGGCGACAGGTTGTATAATACCGTAAGCGTAAGGTAAACCTTCGGATGAATCAGCATCCGTTTTCCGGCCCCCACGAAGCAACTGTTCTTCCACGCACCGGAACGGTTTTCTTTTATGTCACTGTAGACCCGGGTGTGTTCCCATTCGCACTGTGCATAGACCGTACTCCACAGATCAATTTGTGTAAAAACCTTGATCGCCGTGCCGCGCGCGGAAAGGCCTCCTTGAATACTGTCACCAGTGGAAAAGCGGTGTCGGAAACCTGCACCCATGGTCCATTTTGTATTTAATCTATACCCGATCGACGGAGAAATGTCAAGTGACAATGGCGATGCCCTCACTATGTTTAATCCGCTTGCGATGGCCAGTCGCTCTGTCCATACCTTTCCTTTAAGCGATGTTTGCCTGATCGCGCTTTTTAGGTTGGTGGAATTTGAAAAATCCCGGTAACGAGAGAGGATTTTTTGAATTTTCTGCTGCGCGGATCCAAAGGCTTCGGGATGTTCCATAAAATGATCCCTAGCCTGTTGTTTCAATCTTTCGAGGGACGTTTTGACTGTCGCGCTATCAATGGGGTTACCTTTCCTCACAGGATTCAACCCATGGGTCCTCTCACCTTCCCGGGATAGCTCAGGCCTGCTGGCAGGAGTTAATGTAACAGCTTGCTGGATATCGCCGAAGTCTGATGGGGTTGGTTCATTGGTGCGTGAGACACGTTGCATCGGTAATTCCAGGTTTCTTTTTCGCTCAGTATCCAAGCCATCGATGACAGTGCGGTTAGTAAGACCTTTTTCGAGTGAATCGATTCTCGCGCGCAACTTGAAAAGGCTATTTTCTGACACACCGTTCCTGGTCAGCCTCGTACTGCCTCCCACCTTTTCGACCTGCCAAATACTGTCCAGTTGTTTTTCATAATAACGGTCGATCCTCCTGCGCTCCCGGACGCTGTCTTTTTTTAAGAACCGGTAGAATTTCAGCATGCGTTTACGGCCGTCATCTATTGACGCAAGTTTATGCTGATGTTTTGGAGACAGTGAGACGACGAAATGCTGCGCCTTCGCGGAAACCGCCGCGCCAATCAACAGCAACAAGATGAAAATGTACCGGGTCATTCGTGTGATTTTTTTCCTGTGAAGTAATATCCCATACCCATCGCTGTGAAGTGTAGCCACCGCATGGAATGGTTTTCTGATTCGTCACATCGGTTTACGATCCTGTTCAAGACAAATTCAATCTTAAAAAAAATACCTCCGCTTGGTTGCTGAAAGCGATAGCCAAGCAAGGGTGCTATATACAGGCTCCTGTGAGACCGTTGACTGACCATTGCTCCCGTAGAATCCGGTTGATACTTCATGAAGGATGCAATCGCACCAAAATGAACGTGATGCCGGTCACCCCGATTAAAAAAAACAATCCCTGCCGGAATGACATTAACCTGCTTGTGACCGCTTGAAAACTCACCGTAGCCTGCTCGAATGTTACCATACAGGCGACCCGTTTTTAAGACAACATGCTCAGCGCTTAACATAAGTCCACGCTCGATAATGTCCACCGAGATAACCGAACCGTTGAATACCGGTTGGGAGCACGCCGGGTAACATAAATACCCCAGCGATACTGCTAGCAGCACAGTTGAAATTGATCGCATAAAATTACGGCTAACGGTTACTCTATCTTAAAATGAAATAATTGTACAGGTACCGGCACGCATCCTCCTGGGAATGGAACAACCGTCTGTTTTCCGGGCGACCGTTTTCGTCACAATAAAAAACCACCCATCGGGACTCCTCAAATCCAAGTATCATGCAATCCTTCATCACTTTTCCGTCGAGCGAGTAGTATACCGGATCGACGGCCAGTTCTGCCAGCTTTTCTTTGAGGTCAGGAATTGTCATACGCAACACAAAGTCATTAACGGCATCATATTCAGCCCCTTGTTATGAGCGCCCGCCATTTGTCAAACGTGCCGTGCATTAGCCACACGAAAGACGTTATCAGGATACCGTCATTGATGTAAAAGAGTCTTCCGGCCACCATTACATAGGCAGCATCACGCAGATCGACAGGTTCGAAATGAATCAGGGAATAGGTCAGGCGCAATGGCAGCCACCAGCCCCAATGAAAATGAAGCGCAACGAGCGCGGCGTTCAACACCAGTGCCAGTGGAAAAACCGGGAAGTCCTTTTTGACGGCGTACCTGAATAGCAGGAACAGAACACCATACGTGATCAACAGGTTGACGATGTAACTGATATAGTAGCTCACAGCATAATAATTTACAACGCAAAAATTTAACA
>DASPJC010000101.1:0-5790 GCA_035628815.1 Ohtaekwangia sp.
GGCTTCACCGTGACCGACCACTACGAACTCGGGTAACCAAGAGGCCGGGACAAAATCACTGAGCACCGGCGTGACATTTCCGTACACCTGAATGTGAAAGAGTGGGAAGATCAGCGCGAGGGCGATGGCCACAAGCAGAAATTTACGCTTGATTGCAAAGTCCGTTTCCTTCGATAACAAAAGGAAATAGAGTAGGAGGAAAAGGCATAAACCCAGGTTCGCCTCCACCAGGTAGTTGAGGTAGGCTTTCATGATTTGTCTTTTTTAATCTCGCTTAGAAGTTTTTCAAGTTCATTGGCGTCCAGTTTATTCTCTTTCGCAAAGAAGGATACAAGGTTCTGAAAGGACCCGTTAAAATATCCTTTGATCATATTGTTGAGATAGAACTTGGTGTATTTCTCCTTGCTGATCACCGGAAAGTACTCATGCGTTTTACCGTATGCTTTATGATCGATAAATCCTTTGGTTTCGAGAATGCGGACGATCGTGGAGATCGTATTGTACGCGGGCTTCGGGTTCGGCATCTGCTCTACGATATCTTTTACGAAACCCTTCTCGAGTTTCCATAGGATTTGCATGACCTGGTCTTCGGCCTTGGTGAGCTCTTTCATAACTATCTATTTAGGTTTAAAACTAAATGATTAGTTATTAGAATGCAAGGGTTGGATGAGTTTTTTTTTCAGTAGTGTCAGGACCGCTGGCTTCGATCATATTACCTGGCTGTCGGCAGGACCGGGCGATTGCCGTCAGAACGCATTGGTAAAACAATAGGAAAGAAGGTTAGCGCCCATGCGAAGTGCGTGCTGTCTTTTGTCTTCCGGGTCGTTGTGAATGCGCTGATCTTCCCAGCCATTGCCGAGATCCGTTTCGAAGGAATAGAACACGATCAGTCTTCCCTCATAGATCAAACCCAATCCCTGCGCGGGTTTCCCGTCATGCTCGTGAATCTTGGGTATGCCACGCGGAAAATCAAACTTCTGGTGATAGACGGGATGATCGAACGGAAGCTCCGTCAGTTCGAGTTCAGGAAACACTTTTTTCAGTTCGATGCGGATGAACTTGTCCAGTCCATAGTTATCATCGATATGCAGAAACCCTCCACCGATCAGATACTTGCGGAGATTGGCAGCTTCAGTATCCGAAAACACCACGTTGCCATGCCCCGTCATGTAGACATAAGGATAAAGAAAAATTTCGCGACTCCCGACTTCCACGATGTCTTCGTCGGGGGCAAGATTCATTCCCAGTTCGCGGTTAGCGAATTCAATCAGGTTTGGCAGCGCCGTTTTATTAGCGTACCAGTCCCCGCCACCATTGTATTTAAGCTTGGCTATTTTAACGGGGATCTGCGCAATGGCAGTGCAGGTACCGAAGAAAAGCGGCACCAACAGAAAATTACGGATATACCGGGTTACCATGAGATCTGTGTGTGATACTAAAACAAAAAAAATCCTTTTTTAAACCTTTGTCCTGGCGAGCAATCTAAACCGAAAAATAACACTGAAACAATTAAAAACTATGAAAATGACCAACTGGTTCAATAAAGCAGCTGCCGTATCGGCCATCGCGGATGCCTATTATGAAGACGTAGACGACATTGCTTCCGTAGTGGTATTCAACACCGACAATCCGTCCGGCGGCAGGGCTGCAACCAACGGTAAAATGGCCACAACAGATGACCGGATCATTTGTGCATCCATTTCTTTTTCGGAAGGGTCCAACAGCGAGGGCGGTCAGATCACGATAGACTTTTCAGATAACGATGCCGGCTACTGCGTGGCCAGGGGAAACCGCCGGGAAGGCAAGATCATATTAACGTATTCCGGAGGCCCCAGAACAGATGTCGGGTTCAAGGTAGTCCTGACATTTGAAGACTACATGATCAACGGCATTGCGTTAGCGGGTACGAGAACGATTGAAAGGGTCGCCGCGGCCGAAGGCAGCATTAAGCATCATATCACACTTGAAGATGGACAGGCTGTCTGGCCCGATAACAAATCATTGCGTCGCGAAGCTGATTTCACCCGCGAATGGATTCTGGATTCGGAAGACGAGCGCGTGGTCCTGGACGGGGAGGCCAGTGGTATCACACGGCGGGGACGGGAATATTCCCTCGTTACGACAGCGCCACTGGTCTATAGACGGGCCTGCATACTTTCAGATGGTATCTACATGGCCGTCGAGGGGACCAAGGCTTTCACTACGGAATCCAAGCAGATCATCATCGACTACGGCGACGGGGCGTGTGACCGGTCAGTGAATATCACGGTTAACGGTACGACGCATAATGTTTCGGTAGACAACTAAAATGGCTTTGTTTTTGGTTAAACGGGCCCGGGCGTTTCCGGGCCTTTTTATTTCAAAGTACCCTTGAGATTCTTCCCGTCTCTGTATTACTTGCAGTTATTTCCCAGGCATGAAGCAGTATCTCGACTTAATGAAGGACATCCTCGACAACGGGGCTTCCAAAACAGACCGGACCGGAACAGGTACCCTATCCGTTTTCGGAAGGCAAATGCGGTTCGACCTGGCGGAAGGTTTTCCGCTGGTAACCACTAAAAAGCTTCATCTCCGTTCTATTATTTATGAATTGTTGTGGTTTCTGAATGGCGATACCAATATCAAGTATCTGAAAGACAACGGTGTTACTATCTGGGATGAGTGGGCGGACGAAAAAGGGGAGCTTGGTCCGGTCTACGGACACCAGTGGAGAAGCTGGCCGGCACCCGGCGGAAAGCAGATCGATCAGATCAGTCAGGTCATCCATCAGATCAGGCAGAAACCGGATTCGCGGAGACATATCGTGACCGCCTGGAATCCGGCGGAAGTCGATAAGATGGCATTACCGCCCTGTCATGCGCTTTTTCAGTTTTATGTGGCGGAAGGAAAGCTTTCCTGTCAGCTATACCAGCGCAGCGCCGATTTCTTTCTGGGAGTGCCCTTTAACATTGCCTCCTACGCGTTGCTCACGCACATGTTCGCACAGCAGTGCGACCTCCTGCCTGGTGAGTTTGTATGGACCGGGGGAGACGTTCATTTGTATTCCAACCACATTGACCAGGCAAAACTTCAATTAACCCGCATACCTTACCCGTTGCCGCAGCTTGTCATCGCCCGCAAGCCCGATACGGTTTTTGATTACCGTTTTGAGGACTTCCAGATCGTCAATTACCAGTCACACGCCGGCATCAAGGCTCCGATAGCGGTATAGGCGTCGCAACTATCCTGATCCAATGATAAGAATATCGGGTTCCTTTCAAAAAAAGAGACCGGAATTTCGCTATCTTACATAGACCGTAAAGAAGCATCAGGATGAAACTCATCTGGCTCGTATTTTCATTGTTCCTCTTCCAGGAAAAAGTACCCTACAAACCGAATGATCAGTTCAGGATTGATCTGGATTTTACATTCAAGAAACGGCCTCCAATGGTGTCAAGCACGGTGGATTTTGAAAATGTTCGCAAGTATGACGGATCGCCGCTGCCCTACCTGTATTTGAACGTTGAAGTTCTGAAGCTCGCCGATGAAGAAGTGAAGATCCGCGTTGAAAATAGCAAAGGCGAAAACATCATGGCCCGCAAGATAGAGGTTGGCGCGAAAGCCCAGCTCGACCTCGGGTTTACCGACGATATTAAAGACCGCGTGTCGTCACACGAGTACGTCGTTTACTTCACCTCCAAAGACCGTAACCCCGTCAGTCGCATCGTAATTTTTTTCGACCAGGATGGGACGTATCTTGTGAATGAAGAAAAGCGCGGAAGACTTTAAGAGCCTCGAGCCTTGAGCTACTAGCTGATCTTTTTAAACCTGTCGCGAGTCCGGCATCTTCAAAGTTTTTCCTAAGCAGGATTCTACGCTGCAACACCTGGTTTCAAATCTGCGCTTTCAATTTAGGACGAAATTTTAAGAATGGAATATCCAATATCATAGTTCCCTGCATCTTTCGTTTTTCCTAAGCGCAGGATTCTGCGCTGCAACACCTGGTTTCAAATTTGATTCTTCAATTTTTGGATGAAATTTTAAATATCCAATATCCAATATCCAATATCCAATATCCAATATTCAATATTCAATATTCAATATTCAATATTCAATATCATCGTCCAGCCTCCTGCATCTGTCCTTCACTGCCCGCTATATAGCCTGCCCACCCAATCTTCAGCGATCCATTAATAAATATGCTGTTGACCTTCCGGTTTTTTTTAGCGTTAATGCGCCTTAAATTCACTGAATGACACGCTTTCTCGCTATTTTCTTCTTCTTACCTTTTCTTGCCTGCGCGCAACTGCAGCCGCCCACAGACGCTGCACGGATCAAACTGAAACTAAGGAAACTGAATTTTCTTGGTTCGGTGCTGTATGTCGCAGCACATCCCGACGACGAGAACACGCGGATCATTACTGCCCTGGCGAATGGCAGGCTTGCCGCATCGGCATACCTCTCCATGACACGCGGTGACGGCGGACAGAATTTGATCGGCCCGGAGATACGCGATGTGCTGGGCCTGATCCGTACACAAGAACTCCTTACGGCGCGGACCATTGACGGGGGTGACCAGTTCTTTACCCGTGCCAATGACTTCGGCTATTCAAAGTCGGCAGAAGAGACATTTTCCATGTGGGGAAAACAGGACGTGCTGCACGATGTCGTTGCCGTTTACCGCCAGTTCAAACCCGACGTGATTATTACGCGCTTTCCGCCGGATGAACGCGCCGGTCATGGACATCATACGGCCTCGGCAATTCTTGCGCAGGAAGCGTTCGATGTGGCGGCCGACAAAGATGTTTTTCCCGAACTGGCCAAAGCATACGGAACCTGGCAGGCCAGAAGATTATACACCAACACCGGCCGCTGGTGGAATACCACCATCGATGAGAACACACCGGGAATTATTACGCTGGACGTAGGCGGTTACAGTCCGCTGTTAGGCGAATCGTATTCCGAGATCGCCGCGCGCAGCAGGAGCCAGCATAAAAGCCAGGGTTTCGGCTCAAGGGGAACACGGGGCTATCAGCCAGAGTTTCTGGAGTATATCAAGGGTGAAAAAGCTACCCGTAATATTTTCGAAGGTGTCGATACTACCTGGAACCGCGTCAAGGGAGCGTCGAAAGTGGCGGCGCTGGTGCTGAAAGTGAACCGGGAATTCAATGAGGAACAGCCTGAAGGAATTGTGCCAACATTGATCGCCCTGCGGAAGGAGATGCAGACTTTGCCCTCCTCGGTCTGGAAGACACGGAAGCTGGAAGAAGTCGGGGAGATCATACAGGACTGCCTGGGATTATTTGTAGGCGTTGCTGCGAACACTTATTGGAGTGCCCCTGGCCAGACCGTAACCGTCAACGTCGAAGTAGTCAACCGGTCTTCCGTAGCGATATCCCTCGTTGGGATTACGGCACCGGCATTGCAGTACGATTCGGCCTGTCAGCATCCCCTGAAGAACAATATCCCGCTTGTTTTAAGAACAGAACGAAGGATCGGCGCGACACAGTCGTATTCGGATCCCTACTGGCTTCGCGAACCGCACAGTGAAGGGTTATTTACGGTGCGCGATAAAAAACTGATCGGGACGGCGGCCAACGCACCAGCTATCGTATTTGAGTTCACACTGAAAATAGCCGGTGAGTTGTTCACAGTAACCCGTCCGTTAATCTACCGGTGGACCGATCCTGTCAAGGGAGAGCTGACCAGGCCGTTCGAAATTGTTCCACCCGTTTTTGTGAATATCCCGGAAAACGTAATGCTTTTTACGGATAATACGCCGCGTGACGTGCAGGTCCTGTTGAAATCTGC
>DASPJC010000102.1:0-3351 GCA_035628815.1 Ohtaekwangia sp.
GATGCAATGGATGCAGGCCGAAGATGTTCATGTCGGCGTGCTACTTAAAATGGGGGACTTCTGGGCCCCTTACTACGATCAATACGCCTGGGGGGAGAAAGGTGTTTATAAAAACGGCGATTACCTGTTAACCTCCGGCCAGGAGGATCCGCGCACACCGGAAGTCGGTCACGCAATCGGCTTCGGGGCCGACCAACCGGTGCGTTATGCACAGGAATATTACTACTATGACAAGGTTTTCGACCGCCTTCACGAACTGGGTGGCATCGCAGGATACGCGCATCAGGCTGAATCCTTTCATGGCTACCGTGGTCTCCTCCTGGACGGACTCCGGCGGAAAGTTGATGTACTGGAACTATTGCAGTTCTGCGTTTCGCAAGAGCCGCTTCAAACCCGTCATTACTATCACCTGCTCGATCTCGGGTATGCCGTAACGGCGGTGGCTGGATCAGATTTTCCCTGGTGTGGCAAAGATCACGACAACGGTCCGGCTAACCGCAATGCGCGCATCGGAAACGCACGGTTCTATTCGTTTTTAAAAGGACCGCTCACCTTTCAGGCCTGGAAAGAATCCGTAAAGACAGGCCATACCTTTGTCACCAGCGGACCCATGTTACAATTTACCGTCAACGACAAGTTGCCAGGAGATACGGCGCACCTTAAACCGGGTGAGTCAGTAACTATCAAAGCCCGTGCGTACGGACACCCGTTGGAGGTGCCCCTTGAAAAAATAGAACTTGTCGTACATGGTAAAGTAATAGCAGCCACGACAGCGAAAGAAGCAGGGCAGTCACCTTCGGTAATCACGCTGGAGACAAAGATACCCATCAAACAAGGATGCTGGATTGCAGTCCGTGCTTTTGCCGGCCCGGGACAGGCAGCACATACAACGCCGGTTTACATTTCAGTTGATGGCCAGGGATTTCAAAATCCCGCCACCATATCGCATTACCTTCATCTTGCAGGACAATACCTTACCGAACTTGAAAAAGATCTGCAGAACATCAGTGGCGATCCGGAACGCCAGGGATGGCGATACCGCAAAGGTATTGAGGCGAGAATTGCCGCTGCGAGGGCTGTCATAGAGACACTGCAAACAAAGCTACGCGCTGATCGTATTCCTCCAGAATAATTTTACGCTTCCGTTGTAACCTTCTGCCATCGCCGGGGTAATCCAGGTTCCGTGGCAAGTCACATCCGCGAATCTAACGCTAACACTAAAACTATGCTCAAGAATTACTTCACGATCGCATGGCGGAGTCTCACCCGACAGAAGTTGTATGCTTCCATTAAAGTTTTTGGATTTGCTACCGGCATTGCAGCATGTCTGCTTATTTTACTTTTTGTGCGGCACGAACTTAGTTACGACCGTCATTACGAAAAAGTCGACCGCATCTACAGGGTTGTTGGCGTAAACCACGACAAGGGACGAACCTTTCGTGGCGTTCACTTCCCGGCACCATTGGCGAGCGCGATTAAGGATGACTACCCTGAAGTCGAGAACGTCGCTCGTGTAAGGCCAATCAGTCACTTTGGCCGCGGCAACGATGAATTGAGACGGGCCGACAGGCCCGAAAGCTTTCACGAAGAAGGGCTTATCTATGCAGACCATAGCCTGTTTGAGATGATGGATGTTGCTTTCATCCGCGGAAACGCGATGCGCGCGCTTACAGAACCCCGGACGATTGTCATCACAGAACGCAAGGCCAGCAAGTATTTTCCGGGTGAAGATCCTATCGGAAAAGTCTTGATGCTCAACAATGATGAAAGCCGTCAATACACCATTACCGGCGTGATCGCCAACTTACCTACCACCAGTCACCTGCAGTATGACTTCGTGATGAGCCTGGCAGGAATGGAATTCTGGCCTGGTGAGCAGACAAACTGGGGCGCCAGTAATTATTACACCTATCTACAGCTTCGGGAAGGTTCCAATCCCGCGACATTCCCCAGTAAACTACTCTCAATCTACCGCAAGTATTTTATACCGAGCATGCTGGACTACGGCGACAAAGAGGGCGCTAAGCGATATGAACGATCTTCTTTCGAACTTCAGGCCTTACCGGAGATATACTTTAATCCGACCGCAATAAACGACGACCTCAGTCATGGCGATATCCGTTACATCTGGTTATTCTCTTCCATCGCTGCATTCATCCTGGTCATTGCCTGCATCAACTTCGTTAATCTCTCAACAGCAAAATCCGCCAACCGCGCGAGGGAGGTAGGCTTGCGGAAAGTGGCTGGCTCGGTCCGCAGTCAATTGGTTGGGCAGTTCCTGATGGAGTCACTCATCTACAGCGCACTTTCCTTTGCTGTGGCACTGCTCATGTCGGTTATGCTGCTACCTTACTTCAATGCGCTTGTTGGCAAATCGCTCGTTATCCCCTGGGCGGCGTGGTGGTTACTTCCCGGACTTGCAGCGGGCATCGTGATCGTAGGTTTTTTGGCAGGCTTGTATCCGTCTTTTTACTTGTCGGCATTCAGACCTATCGAAGTACTGAAGGGCCATCTTTCTTTGGGCGGCAAGAGCGCGACCGTCCGCGGCATCTTAGTAGTATTTCAGTTCACGACTTCTATCGTACTGATCATATCAACCCTGGTCGTTTACCGGCAGATGGCATACATCATGAGCAAGAAGATCGGATACAATAAGGATCAGGTATTGATCATCCAGGGAACGCATACCCTGAAAGAAAAGGTATCTACATTCAAGCAGGAACTGCTCCGTTTGCCAAACGTTGAGCACGTCTCCGTAAGCAGCTTCCTGCCCGTCACTGGTACGGAACGGAACCAGAACCAGTTCCGCGAAGCCGGCCATGAACAAGACGACCCTGTCCGGTGCCAGATCTGGACGGTTGACCAGGATTATATCGCTACTCTTGGAATAACGCTGTCGGCGGGACGAAACTTCTCCCATGAAATTGCGGGCGATTCACAAGCCATGATCATCAACCGGGATATGGCGGCAAGCTTTGGCTGGGAGGATCCGGTCGGCAAGCAAGTCACGAACGGATGGGCTACTTATACCATTACCGGTATGATGGAAGACTTCCATTTTGAATCTCTCAAAGAGAGGATCAAGCCCCTCAGCCTTGTTCTTGGATCGAGCACCAGTACCGTCATGGTGAAGGTAAAAACTGAAGACCTGCAGGACGTCATTCAATCCGTGTCGGGCGTCTGGAGTACGTTCATGCCTAACCAGCCTGTCCGCTATTCATTCCTCAACGAAAACTATGCCCGGATGTACCAGGATGTTAAAACAACGCGTCAGATCTTCACCGTGTTTGCCTTACTTGCGGTGCTGGTGGCGTGCCTTGGATTGTTCGGGCTTTCCGCCTTCATGATCGA
>DASPJC010000103.1:0-4771 GCA_035628815.1 Ohtaekwangia sp.
TATTCCCGTCAGCATTTCTGCTTCAAATTCGTTGGGTGTGATGAAATTCAGGTGTTTGAGAACACTGGCGTTCACCGGCTGCACCGGCGCAGGGTTAAGGATAACGACCAGCCCTTTTTCGTAGCTCCGCTCGATGGCAAATTCGACGATGCTGATGGGTATCTCCAGTTGCAGCAGCACGATCGCCGGACCTTTTAACAATTCCAGCGCCTGTTCAACAACGCGAATATCGAGGTGGCTATTGGAACCCGGTGCGACGATAATACTGTTTTCGCCTTTTGCGTCGACACCGATGAGCGCGACACCTGACGGATGCTCACTATCTGTGGTGACGAACGAGGTATTGATGTTCTCCTTTTGGAATTGCTGCAGTGCCTGTTTGCCGAAAATATCGTTGCCGACTTTAGCGACGAATGTGACAGGGCTGCCGAGGCGCGCTGCCGTGACGGCCTGGTTGGCGCCTTTTCCACCGGGATTCATCAGGAATGTTCCGCCCAATACAGTCTCACCGGGTTGGGGAAGTTTCTCAGTCTTCACAACCAGGTCGGTGTTCGAACTGCCTATCACATAGATCGGTATGGCCATAGCATGAGGAGTAGGTACCACAATCGATTGCTAAACTATTTCAACAACGTGATCTAATTTCGCCAGATTTAATGATGTTCCACATTCCTACAAACGCGTTAACTGTTCCAAAACAAGCCCATAAATAAAGGAATAGGGTCGGAAATGGATAAAATTAAAGTTTAATTGCAATAATTGTAACCCACTTCAGCTATTCCTATGACCTCAATCGAAGGCGTTTTTTCACTTGTTCGATCGATGACCAAATCGGAGAAGCGCTATTTCCGGATGATGGCGGAAATGCAAAAGGGTGAAAAGAGTTACGTGACACTTTTCGACCAGCTTGATAAACATGATGTTCTTGACGACACTTTGATCGCTGACATCCGGCAGCATTTCCCCGGTTATACCGTGGAACCGGCACGAAAACATCTATACCGCGTGTTGATGAAAAGTCTACGGCAATTTGACAGCGAAAAAGACATCGAGACGAGGTTAAGCAATCTACTCCAGGACAGCCGGTTGTTGCACAAAAAAGGCCTTCTGAAATCAAGCTTTGAGCAGCTGGAGAAAGCAAAAGCCCTGGCCTTGCAACGCGAAAAATTTATCTACTTTATCCTCGCGGCCCGGCAGGAATTACAGTACCTGGTACGCACCCAGTTTGCCGGTATCGACGAGTACCAGCTTATTGAAAAACAAAAAAAATTATCTACGCTGCTGGAGCAGCAAAACAGGATCCAGCAGCACTCGATACTGTATGAAATTTTGCTGCTGCGTTACTGGAAGAACGGCGTCGTCAGGAGCCAGCAGGAAGTAACACGGCTGAACGACCTCCTGCTGGAGGAATATCAATTGCTCAACAGCCCCGGGGATAAACCTTTTGAACTGCAGCAGCTACACCTTCATTTCCAGTCCATCTATTTCCAGATGACCGGCAATCCGCAGGGAAGTCTTTCCGTATTCTACGAACTGGACGAACTCTTTCAGAAAAACGAGTCATTGTGGAAAGACGCGCCGATCTACTACTTCTATTTGCTGGACGGTGTGTTGTATGATCTTCGTTTGATGGAGCGCTATGAAAACATGACCTATTTTCTGGACAGGTTGAAAGTCATGCGCGCAGAAGGTGAAGAACTGGCGCTGGTTGTAAAATACCGGATCCTTGAGCACGAGCTTAACCGATTTGTCGACCAAAAACTGTACGACCAGGCGAAAAAGCTGTTAAAAGTCTATGAACCATCATGGAAACGGGAATCGTCGCTCCTGCCTTTTCACATGCACGCCCAGGTGTTGTTTTCGGTTGTGCGTGTATTTGTCGGTGGAAAGGACTATTCATCGGCGCTGCGGTTGATCAACACTGCCCTCAACCAGCCGGCGGGCTCGATGAATCCTCCGCAGCAGATTGCCTTTCAGCTCTTAAACCTGATGGTCAATGCCCTGCTAAAGAACACCGACTATCTATATTATGCATTGCGGTCGCTGGAGCGGAAATTAAAAAGTGAACGAAAGTTATTTGGGGTCGAGCACCTTATCATGACGTTCCTGAAAAAACAAATGGCCGTCAGATCAATGCCGGATTTTGAGCAACAGCTGCACGCACTTTCCGGAAATCCGTTCGAGTACCAGCTGATCAAAGAGCTCTCCGTACAGGAATGGTATAGCCGCATGGTCCATAAAATCTGAGTAAAAACATTACGTTGAACGTCGCCCTTTTTTTTGGGTTTTTATCGCAATTTTCAAATCGATACTTTTGATCCGTCAACAAAATTATTGTGATCATAAGGACAACGGATACATGGTCTTCCAGGACGCGGGCAGCGTTTCATGGGTTATTCGGCCTGTCACTGATGGTATTTGCTTCCTGTAACCAACGACCTGACCTGAACAATGACAGGCAGGAAGTGGCGATCGAACGGCTGGGTGCCGCGAAGCCACGCAATGTCATTTTCATTTTGTCAGACGATCACCGTTTTGACTTTATAGGATTTACGGGCAAAGTACCGTGGCTGAAGACGCCGCACATGGATCGCCTGGCAAAAGAAGGCGCCTACTTCAGTAATACGTTTGTAACAACAGCGCTTTGCTCGCCCAGCCGGGCCTCTATCCTGACCGGGCTGTATTCGCATACCCATACCGTTGTAGACAACAGTGCGCCGGTCCCTGAAGACCTTATCTTCTTTCCACAGTATCTGCAGAAAGCAGGCTATCAGACGAGTTTTTTCGGAAAATGGCACATGGGTGAAGAGACAGACGATGCACGACCGGGGTTTGATCACTGGGAGAGCTTTCGCGGACAGGGCGACTATTATAACCCGACACTCAACATCAATGGCAAACGGGTCGCCTACCAGGACTCGACGTACGTCACCGATCTGCTTACCGATCATGCCGTAACCTGGCTCCGGGAGCGGAATAGTAAAAAGCCGTTCTTCCTGTACTTATCACACAAGGCTGTCCATGCCGAATTTTATCCGGCCCGACGCCACGCCGGGATTTATAAAAATGAACCCATCACGTTACCGCCTTCCTTCAAGACCTCCGACGTACAGGTAAAGGGTAAACGGGATAAGGGGCAAGCGCTGCATGAAAAAGGCATAGCCAAACCGTGGCATGGAGACGATTACTACGGTAAGGGCCGTACACCCGACTGGCAGAAAATGCAACGCGAGAGCTGGCATGGCGTAGATTACATGTACCACGGACAAATTGACTTCGCGGATTTTTACAGGAGATACTGCGAAGCCCTGCTGGCCGTTGATGAAAGTGTGGGCAGGATATTGGATTATCTCGATGAAGCGGGGCTTGCTGAATCCACGCTCGTGATCTACATGGGCGATAATGGTTTTTCATTCGGTGAACACGGGCTGATCGACAAACGTCATTTTTACGAAGAATCGGTAAAAGTCCCCTTCCTGATCCGCTGCCCCGAGATCTTCCAGGGCGGGAAGGTAATGGAGCCCATGATTCAGAACATCGACGTAGCACCGACCATCCTGGAAGTCGCCGGCATTAAAAAACCCGATCACATGCACGGCCAGTCTATTCTTCCGTTGTTACAGGGTGGAGCAATGGCATGGCGCGACAAAATCTTTTATGAATACTACTGGGAATACGATTTTCCCCAAACGCCGACCATGCACGGCGTGCGTACCGACCGTTACAAACTGATCCGCTATCATGGCGTCTGGGATACCAACGAGTTCTACGATTTACAGCAAGATCCGTTTGAAATGAATAACCTCATCGCCAGCCCCGAACACCAGGAGGTTATCCGCAACATGAGCAACGAAATATTTGATTGGCTGGAAGCAACAGGGGGTATGCAGATACCGCTTAAGCGAACTGTCCGAAAGCATGGGAACGATCATCGTAACCCGGGAACATATTAAAATGAGCGCATACGGCAATACATCGGTACGGACAAAAACTATATCCCTGGCAATCGTATGGATAGCATGTCATTTGCTTTCCTGTCAACCCCCCGCCAAAAAAAACGCCGAGGAAATCACTGACACCTTTCAGGAAGGCATGCGCTGGATACCCGGCGGCGAATTCACCATGGGTACCAACGATGCAGCTTCATATGAGCATGAGCGACCTGCACACCGTGTAAAGGTGAACGGTTTCTGGATGGATGAAACGGAGGTGACAAATGCGCAGTTCAGGAAATTTACCGATGCCACCGGGTACGTTACCCTGGCCGAACGGAAACCTGATTGGAATGAATTGAAAAAGCAATTACCGCCCGGCACCCCAAAGCCGCATGATTCCCTGCTGGTAGCCGGATCGTTGACATTTACACCGCCTGAAAAAGCGGTCATACTGAATGATTATTCACAATGGTGGACATGGACTCCCGGTGCAGACTGGAGACATCCCGGCGGGCCGGCCAGCACAATTGACGGAAAATGGAATCATCCCGTTGTACACATCGCGTATGAGGATGCGCGAGCGTATTGTGTGTGGGCCGGCAAGCGATTGCCGACGGAAGCGGAATGGGAGTTCGCGGCGCTCGGCGGTGAACAATCACTTACCTACGATTTTGGCCGTGATGGATCGACAGCAGGAAAGTATACAGCTAACTTTTTCCAGGGCAGCTTTCCATTCCGTAATCTCGCAGAAGACGGATTCCAGGGTACCGCCCCTATAAAACAATTTCCGCCGAATGGCTATCAATTGCACGACATGATCGGCAACGTCTGGGAGT
>DASPJC010000104.1:0-2457 GCA_035628815.1 Ohtaekwangia sp.
GTGAAGACCGGCGAGGGTACCTGCTGGTTGAACTTGGCTACAAATGTTTTCGTCGTGTTACAGTTGGTTACATCTTTCGCGCCGACAAAGGCCCAGATGGGCGTATGCTTTGATTTATCAAATCCCTTGTTCGCGCCGTAGGCAGCCACCGGCACGGCAGCAGCGATGTAACTCGAAGCATCGGATTCCTGGCTGATATAGTCGTAAACACCGTTTCCGCCATGACTCATTCCCGTGAGGTAAATCCGGCTGGTATTGACACGGTAGTGGTCGATCATGTACTTGATGAATCTTTTCAGGTGAGCAGCATCGCCCCCACCCCAGTTATTCGGACTTCCTTCCGTACCATGAAACTGCGGGGAAACGACGATCATGGGGTACGCCGGGTCCCACTGCTTGTTCTTAATAAGCTTGGGCACACCGTTGTTCAATACCTTGTTCAGTACCGAAGGCGTGTTGGTCCCGTCACCACGTTCATCCTTCCCGTGCAAAAATATGAGCAGCGGGTAAGCATGAGGTTTGCCATCATAACCTGAGGGCAGGTAGACATAATAACCGAAATCTGCATCTGTAGAGCCGAGCACGTGGGCGATGTGTTTACCGCCGGTATCGTCCGGCAGGGCGTTTAAATCGGTGTCACTTTCAGCGATGCCAGGGTCATCACCCTCGCCGCAACTGGATAACGTGGACAGCAATCCGGCCAGGACGAGCCATCCAAGGGGTTTTCGTGTAAAAAGCATAACAGGTAAATTGGGTTTCCGTTTTATGAATTTACGGGAAAGCGGACAAACAGCCCATGGACACAGTTAAACGACCGGTAAAATACATCAGAAATCGCCGGCCGGAAGAAAACCAGCGCTCAACGGAAGTATCTATAGCACTGCTGACCAAGCAGATAAGAGAGCATCCCACGCGCCTTCATGGGCTGTGCCGGTTTTGATGCTGTTCGAGACCCTCCGCATTGAGCAGCGCAATCACAAGAATAACCACACCCAGCAATACCTGAATTGTAGCAACGAGCATGGGCCTGCCCAGCGGGACCAGTGACGTAATAAAAGAATAGAGGAAAAGCATCAGCGACGCGATAATTAACGGCATCACAAAAACGTGTTGCATTTCCTGTCGCATCCCGGTGACCGTGTGCAACCGTTTTCTTGCCGCGGCGAACAAGGCAGGTAGCGTATACCCCAGTAGTTGTAAAACAAAGAGGCCATACAGGACGACTTCATCGGGCGGTGTCGTTTCCGGCCCGACTGCCGGTTCAGGTGCTGGCGTAAGCAGCATCAGTAGCAGCAGTATCAACGCCGGGAGTCCATGAAAGAAGTCATACATCCTCCACCGGATCTTACCGAGCCGGTAGCGGGTGTAGAGATACAGCGACGGACCCAATAGAAAGGAACAGACCGCGACTATCGTTTCCATCGCGGACCGCGCAGGCGTAACCTGGATCAAGATGGGTTCTGCAGCCGTGATGCCGATGATAAGCGTATAAAATCCCAGTAACCTGCCAGGCAAATTTCTCCGCGAAATAATCAAGTGAAGGCCCAGTATGGAACTTACCAGGAACTCGACCAAAACAAGAAGTTCTATGAATGAAAATTTCTCCACGTTAAAAGCGTCACGGATACAAATAAAATCACCGGGCCGCATACACCGCTACCCCAGAATGCCTGATTTATTTTTTGCACCAAACTTCCTGTGTTATCACCCGTCTCATCGCCCGGAATTAGCGATAAGGAAACATCGAATTTGAACGGACTTCGTGGTTTTCTCACGGACACTGCCATTGCAATGGAAAAAGTGCCCATTAAAATCCTACCAGTGGATGGATTGATCGCTGGTAACATCCTGGCGACCTTTGTAACCATATCTCTTTGTAATTTTAGGTTAATGAAAAAGAGAGAGCTAAAAAGCCCCTAGGACGTAGGGGCTTTTATTTTTATGACCGTCAGGAATAGCGGCGTACCTACTCACCGGATAATGTATTGTAAAACAAGACTGCTTTTTGTACGTCTTCCTCCTTCGAAAGGGTCAGTCCTTCGTCGCTGATATATTTCCGCACCGCACGCTCCTTCCCGCCAACAGCTTTGAAGAAAGATCTCCTGCTAAATCTAATTAAACCATCACCCTGCAATAGAAACAAATGGGCTTGCCTTGTCCAGCGGTCTTTTTTACTGCCGACATCGAGCGCTACATTATAATTCGCTTTGACAAGCGCTGCATCGTACCGGGTGATGAGCTGCAGCGACTGCCCGGTGACCTTACAGAAGCCTGACAGCCGTCCTTCATAATACCTGAACTGGTTGCAATTGACAAACTTCTCCTCTTCGCCATTGCCTAGCTTCCAGGCAAAATTGAAGACGCGGGAGCCTTCCAGCACCTTGATGCCTGCGCCTGTGTTAACATCAAAACTGTTTGTGCGCAGGTCAAGCTTGACAGCAACATCCTGTAAGACCA
>DASPJC010000105.1:0-2644 GCA_035628815.1 Ohtaekwangia sp.
GGGATCGCAAGGCCCGACAGCATAACATGAATTAAAATCGCAGTGCGATTGTTCCAATAACAGCAGCAAACAAGTTTATCATGGCTACTTCATTTTCACCCGTCCAATACGTCTTTCGTGAAGTCATCGAGGAAGAGATCGCCAAGCACACGCACGGAAAGATTTTTTTCTTTGATGACAATGACAAAGTCGACTCGGCCGAGGGTACCGTTGTGAAAATGCAGGAAATTCCGCAACAGGGAATATTTATTTTTTTACATCCCGACAAGCAGATCCGGATCGATCGGATCATTACATTATTCGGAAAGCCCGGTGCCGCGTTCGATGAATACGATTCGTTCGCCAATCAATGTCTTGCCTGCACGGGAGGATGGGAGATTTAGGTTAGCGGTTAGAAGTTACAGGTTACAAGCTTCAGGGTTACGCCCTATTGCCTGAGTTTGATCCGGCGCGCGGCAGGCTGACAGTTTTTCGAGCTGGGGCTGTCATTGTGATAAGTTGATCCAAATTTTTAGACATTTTTTCAGTGCAGGTGCCATGTAGTGCCTGCACGAATTGAACTGGTATTGCGTTTGCGTGCGGCGATTTGGAAGCGCAGTATGAAGCCTGGTGTTTCTGATTGCGGACAAGACTGACCTTCCAGAAGTTTTAATTTGATGCTGCAACGACTATGCGTGCCAGTAATGCAAGCGTTTTAGTGAACAGCTTCCTGCATGGGATGGCTGTGGGGATAAGGCTCAGGCAAAGCAATGTGCTTATTGCAACGGCTGTCATTGCGTTGGATACATTGGACGACCGAAACCGGTGGATCCAGATAAAACCTTATACACTGTATGGTTATCCCGTGCAACAAACGATCATCCAGATGACAGAGATTGAGTCTGTCATTCCTTTTACGGTGCATTACGACGATCCTGTTTATGTGAAACTCCGGATGCTCCGGGCGAAGATCTTTAACATTGAATAGTCCGGTATCGCCAGAACTCGCATGATGACGTTTGCAGAAGATTAATAACAATTTGATAATGTGCCGCGCGCTGTCATTATTCATGGCCGCAATATATTTGCGCAATAGCCTGTCGGATGTCATAGCCCGGCGAAGGGTATACCATTGAAGCGAGAAGTTGAACTTGTAATTTTATCCGATATCCACCTGGGAACATACGGGTGTCATGCAGAAGAATTGCTCCGTTACCTGAAATCGATCCGGCCGAAAAGAATTATCCTGAACGGCGATATCATCGACATGTGGCAGTTTTCAAAACGCTACTGGCCGAAATCCCACATGCAGGTCATTAAGCATATCACCGGCCTGTTGACTAAAAATACTTCCGTTACTTATCTCACAGGGAACCACGATGAAATGCTGCGAAAATTCGCCGGCTTCAAGCTGGGTTCTTTCCGGATCGATAACAAAGCTGTCCTTAAACTGAATGGCAAACGGGTATGGATATTTCATGGCGACGTTTTTGACGTAACGATGCGTTATTCAAAATGGCTGGCAAGGCTTGGCGCTGTAGGATACGATGCACTGATCCTGCTGAATGCGTGCGTCAACTGGTTTCTGCTAAAGACCGGCCGCGAAAAAATATCGCTTTCAAGACGGGTGAAGAACGGTGTGAAATCCGCCGTGAAATTTGTCAATGACTTCGAAGATACGGTCGCCGGCATTGCGATAGAGAATAAATATGATTACGTCGTCTGTGGCCATATTCATCAGGCCGAAATGCGGAGTATCAAAACTGAAAAGGGCGAGGTAATGTACATGAACTCGGGCGACTGGGTGGAAAGTCTCACGGCCCTTGAATTTGATGGCAGGCGCTGGCAGATATACAATTACCTGGACGACAAACGGGCGCAATCCATCAAGCTTCCCCAAAGACTTAAAAACAACCTTGACAATGATCTTATCTTCAAGGATCTCGTGAACCAATTCCTGACGGTTAAAAAATGAAAATACTGTATGCCATCCAGGGAACAGGTAACGGGCATATTGCCCGTGCGGAAGATATCATCCCGTTGCTACGGGAGTATGGCGAACTGGACCTGTTTGTGAGCGGTGCGCAGGCCGATATTAAGCCGGACTTTGACGTAAAGTATAAATCAAAGGGGTTGAGCTTCTATTTTGGCAAGCGTGGTGGCGTGGACCTCGTGCGGACCTTCAAAAAAAACAGTTCGAAGGAATTTTATAAGGAGGTCAGGAAGTTCCCGGTGGAAAATTACGATGTCGTGATCAATGACTTCGAACCGGTAACGGCCTGGGCATGCCGGCGGAAGGATATCCCTTGTGTGGCGTTGAGTCACCAGGCAGCATTGCTGTCGGCGAAGGTGCCGAAGCCCAAACATTTTGATCTCATGGGCGATTGGATTTTGCGGAATTACGCGCCCTGCGACAGGTATGTGGGCTTTCACTTTTCCACGTTCGATAAGGATATTTTTACGCCTGTCATTCGGAGGAGGATCCGTGAGGCAAGGATTACCAACGAAGATCACTACACCGTTTACCTCCCCGCATACGACGATAAGAAACTCATCCCGCTGCTGCTGAGCATCCCACGTGCCCGGTGGAATGTTTTTTCCAAACATGCCCGCAAACCGTATCACATCGACAGGATCTCGGTGTTCCCGGTAAATAACGATCACT
>DASPJC010000106.1:0-2645 GCA_035628815.1 Ohtaekwangia sp.
CCATCGCCTCAGGGATGCCATGGCCGCGAATGGCCCGCGAACCGAAGCGCGCCATCAATCCGACGATCAACCCCCCGGCTACCGGTATAGCAATGACCCAATAACCAAGATTGTTTGCCCCGGGCGAGCTCTCGTGGAGAGATACCTGACCGTAGAAGAAAATATTCGTAAAGAAATTTATCAGCAGTACAAGGCCTTTCGCGATAAATCCCACAATAACGGCATTGACCAACGCGAGAAACGAAATGTAAAGTGTCCGCCGGACGATCTGCGGATCGCGGTCTTCCATGTCGCGGTTCGCAAAGGGGGCGATCGATGTATGTTCAAAAATGGTCTTCAAAGGGCTCGTTAGTGTCGGTTCGAAAATCGGCCCAAATTAAGGAACGAACAACGAAAGGCCAATTCCATCCGCCCCTTTCTCCGTCCGTTTTTAAAACATTATATTTGTTAAACCCCAATGTGCGCTCACGTTATGTCGAACGTTTTTAAAACAGTTGGATTATTACTCGTTATCCTTTGTGCGCTGCATTTACCGGCAGCATCGCAGATGCCCGCGAAGATCGACAGTCTGAAAAAAGCTCTCGTGCTGCCGATGGCTGACACGACGGCGGCGCAGATCCTCCTCTCCATCGCCATGAAATACCAGGGATTCCAAACGGATTCTGCGATGGACTATGCACTTTCCAGTCTGAAGAAATCGGAATCCATTGGTTACACCAAGGGACGGGCGGATGCCCTGCTCCACATCGGCCGGCTGAAACGGGATCTTGATAATACCGTCGAAGCCCTGAACGACATGTTTGTTGCGTTAAAACTGTACCGCGAGATCGCCGACCACGTGCAGATCGCCAACGCACTCAATGATATCAGTATCATTTACGCCAATTCCGGTGATTTCAAAAGCTCCCTCGACTATTTCAAACAAGCGCTCGAAATATTCCGGCAAACAGGCGATGAAAAGGGCGAATCTTATGCGCTGAACAATATCGGGCTCATTTACCTCGAACTGGACGACGAAGCGGCGGCCAAGGAACACTTCATCCTTTCGCTCAGGATCAAGGAGAAGAATAACGATCTCTATGGCATATCAAGAAGTCATATCAACCTGGGTAGCATCGCGGAGAACAATCAGCAGTGGGCTGAAGCCATGGATTATTATCTCAAAGCTGACAGCCTTTTCCGGATCACCAGTGATACGCGGGCACAGGCGGGAAATTTTGTGGCCATCGCACGGGTGAAAGTCCAGCAAAACAAAATCGCAGAAGCGAAAGCATATGCCCTGCGCGGGCTGGAGCAAAGCCGTGATGTCAAGGCGCTTACCACCATGCTCAATGCCAGTAAACTACTCGCTTCACTGGAAGAAAAAGGAATGAACTACAAGGCTTCCCTGAACTATCAAAAGCTCTACAATACCATTGCAGACAGCTTGCATAATGAAAATAACCGCGCCAATCTCGAGGAGCTGAAAGCCAAGTTCAATGTCGACGAGAAAGTGCGGGAGATCGCCCTCCTGAAAAAAGACCAGGAATTGCAACAGGCCGTCGTCGAACGCAAAAATATTGTTACCTATGCCCTCTCGATGGGAATCGTGCTGATGGTACTCATCCTCGCGCTGGTGTATTACGCTTATGCCACCACGAAAAGTAAAAAGGATAGCCTGGCCATAAAGAACAAAGAGATCCAGTCGCAAAAAGATGACCTGGATACACTCAACCGCGAAAAAGACAGGTTCTTTTCCATTTTGTCGCACGACCTCCGCGGTCCCCTGAGTTCACTGAAGGGACTTTCCTATTTGTTGACGGACCATGTCGATGCCCTCACGCCAGCAGAGCTGTCGCAGATGCGGGCACGGATCAATACCTCGCTCGACAACCTGACAGAGCTCATCAACAACGTTCTTGAATGGTCGATGGCGTCTTCCCGCAAACGCAAATGGTTGTTCGACAAAATCAACGTGGCAGACGTCATCCGCAAAAATATCTCCCTCTACCAGGCCATCGCCGACAGCAAAGGTGTCAGTCTGTTGTACAAACCGCAGGAAGATCTTTATGCCTACGGCGACTACTATGCGATCGATACGGTTGTCCGGAATCTTCTGTCGAATGGCATCAAATTCAGTCATACCGGGAAAACCGTTACCCTGTCGGCGGCAAAAACTGACGATAAAGTGCTGATCTCCGTGAGGGACGAGGGTATTGGTATACCCCTGGAAATACAGAAAAAATTGTTTGCGCTTAACGGGGCCGTTACCCAGCCCGGGACAAACAACGAAAAGGGAATTGGCCTTGGCCTGACGTTGTGTATGGAGCTCATGAAGGAAAACAATGGCGATATCCATGTGAAAAGCAAGCCTGATGAGGGCAGTGAATTTATCATCTCGGTTCCTGCGTTCAACGGAACCCACCTGGCGCGTTCAGCGTAACCATGCGCCTTTAAGCCCTGCTTTAATTAAAAGGACGAGCCCGATCTGTTTGACGAATCATTTTGGTTTAGATTTGCAGCCGCCTTTTATTTAGCAATTGAATCAAAATTTTAGCAGCCAACCCGGGTAATCCTATATGCATTTATGCGTCAGTTAGTTGCCATCTTATTTGCAGACATGACCGGCTACACCGCGCTCATGCAGGAAAATGAGCAGCAGGCCC
>DASPJC010000107.1:0-13307 GCA_035628815.1 Ohtaekwangia sp.
CTTTCTCGCCAAACTCGACTCCGCCACCGATCGCCTGCTGTCCATCGTTAAATTTCACTTCCCGAAGGTCGTGCTGGTATCCGCCCTGCAGGTGGATAAGCTCACCGAAAACATTTTGCCTGACCATGTTGAGTACGGCCATGACGTCGCGGCGATAGCAAACATTTTCGAGCATCATCAGGGGCATACCGGTCTTTTCGGAAGTATGTACAAGCTGCCAGCATTCTTCTAGGGTTGTGCCGGTGATGACTTCGCACCCGACGTACTTCTTTGCATTCATGGCATCGATGCACATGACGGTGTGCCATTCCCAAGGTGTTGAGATGATCACCGCATCAATGTCTTTGTTTTCCAATAATTTCTGATAGCCGTACGGTCCGTCAAGGATGACCTGTGGCACATTCTTGCCGGATTTTCGGATCAGCGCTTTGCTCCGGTCGATCATGCGCTGCTGGATATCGCAGATGGCAATGACATCCACATCGTTTCGGCGAAGGGCGAGTTCGAGGTGGTTCTGACCACGTAGTCCCACACCGATAAATCCAACCCTTACCCTGGATGCAGCATTTTTCGAAAAGATCGAATTTGCGGAAAGCACCGACAGACCGGCACCCGCGACCGCAGCTGTCTTAATGAATTGACGTCGTGATGTTCTGGTCATACTGAATTCTTCATCTACCTGGTGAGTTCACAAATTAAGAATTGGATCATTGAAATCAATCCCGCCCTGTCAGGTTGAGCGTTCAAAGTTTCGGGATCGAGGTTTCGGATTTAAGGTTTCGGGTTTCGGGTTTAAGGTTTCGGGTTTAAGGACACCTGGAATAACATGCGACAATTTTTTTTTTTGGCCTCACATCAACACGTTCACACATTCCTCGAACACCCGAACACTTGAACACCCGCGCACCTCTCTTAAAAAATCTCCAAGCCGCCGAAGCCCCGCGTTTTTAAGACTTCTCTCATCAACACATCAACACATGCGCACCTCAACACATTTCCTCCTCGAACACCCGAACACTTGAACACCCGCGAACTTCACTTGAAACATCCCCAAGCCGCCGAAGCCCCGTGTTTTTAAGACTTCTCCCATCAACACGTCAACACATGCGCACCTCAACACGTCAAAGATCCTTCATCAGCCATTCATACAAGGCGATCATTGTTTTTATGTCATGCTTGTGAACTTTTTCATCCGGCGTGTGCGGGTTTTGTTCCGGGGCGCCGACGAAACACCAGTCAAACGGGTACGGTGCTGTTTGTAACTCACGCCCGTCGCTTGAACCCATACCCTCGACTTCGAGCTGGAAGTCTACTTTTCTTTTTCGGGCGACGGCGATGACACGGTCGATGTAACTTCGCCTGGGAATATTTCTGTCGCGCATGGAAATGGCGACACCTTTTCCAGGTTCAATGCCATCAGAAATCCAGGTAATATCTGAAATCAAAGCCTGGCGTACTTGCCATTGGTCATGAATAAATTTTGCAAGGTAAGGAACGGTGCCTCCGCCGTGTTCTTCCCAGCAACTGAAGACGATGACACCGTCCTTCAGTGTTTCACAAACCTTCAAAGCATTATAGACACCGAGCCTGTTATCGAGGTATGCGGACTGGACATATGCCCGCGTGTCACGGAAATTAACTTTGTAGGTAAGTTCGGTTCCACGGTCGATCTGCCTTCCGAATTTATAGAAAGCGTGATTCTCTTTATCAAACTCAAGTTCGCATTCAATCCGGCCCAGGCTGTCGGCCCCCACCAGTTTTGTTCCCATTTCTGCATCCGGACTCCCGATGGGCAACAGCTGGTTGTAATACCGGACGGTGAAACCAATGCTGTCGAGGTGCGCAAAAAGGGCTGTCCGTGGCTTGCCAAATTTCAAGATGATGCAGTCCTGAAATTCAGGGCCGTGGAAGATATCAGGTTTTGTCTTCCATTTTTTTTGTTCGCGGGCAATATACTTCAGGAGGAAGTCCTTCAGGGGCGCCTCGTTCCCGGACGGCGCATGTATTTCGCAGAGTTGCTTCAGAAGTTTCATAAGATCCGCTGATAAGTTTTTGAAGGGATGTGTGATCTATCCACAACTTTATTCTAAATTTTGATTAGAAAAAAGTAACCCTATGGTTTTCAACCTCAGTGAGCAGAATTCC
This sequence comes from Ohtaekwangia sp., assembly GCA_035628815.1. Classification (GTDB taxonomy): domain Bacteria; phylum Bacteroidota; class Bacteroidia; order Cytophagales; family Cyclobacteriaceae; genus Ohtaekwangia. The sequence goes on from DASPJC010000107.1 coordinate 2,146, forward strand.
CTTGCCAACCAGTTCCTGCGGGAGCTCCGTGATAAATCTGTACAACAGGATCGTATGCGCTTCCGGCGGAATCTTGAACGCCTCGGGGAGATCATGGCTTACGAGATTTCCAAGAAGATGCACTATCTGACCCGTGTTGTTGAAACGCCCCTCGCTTCATCGCGGATCAATATGATGAAGCAACAGCCGGTGCTGATCACCGTGCTTCGGGCGGGTATACCTTTTTTTCAGGGATTCATTAATTTTCTCGACCACGCCGACGCGGGTTTTATCGGGGCGTACCGGGTGGAGGGAAAGTCGACGCCCAGTGTTAAGCTTGATTATGTTGCGGTGCCTGAAGTCACGGGGCGTGAAGTTATCGTTATTGATCCGATGCTGGCGACAGGCAGATCGGTCATGGACACTGTACACCAGGTTTTAAAAAGGGGCAAACCGGAACATCTGTACATTGCTGCGTTAGTAGCTGCACCAGAAGGCATTAAACACCTGGCCGAGCATATGCCGACGGGGTACTCTTTATGGACGTTTGCCATTGATGAAGCACTGAACCACCAGTTCTATATTGTGCCCGGGCTGGGTGATGCAGGTGATCTTAGCTTTGGCAACAAATTATAATTGTAACCGGGCGGTTATCTATCTTCCGTGAAAATAATCAATCTGGCAGCAGGCACGTTTTATACGACTGATCGACAATGTGGGAGGAAATTTTAAGAGCGATACCGGTTTATTTTTCCTGTATGGTAAAATTCATTCTTGGACCGGTGCTGGGTTATGGCGCGAAATTAAATCTCGTCACCACCGTTCTCACCACCGTCGCGGGGATGATGACTGTCGTTTTGCTGTTCACGTTCTTCACCGACTTCATGCGCAATAAGGTGCTGAAACGTGTTTTTGGTGAACGTAAGAAATCCGACCAGACAGAACGCCGATATCGCCGGCTATGGGATAAGTATGGTATTGTGGGCGTTGCCATCCTCACGCCGCTTATTCTTACGCCGATCGGCGGAACGCTGTTGGCCGTAAGCTTTGGCGCGCCGAAGAACAAGCTTATTTTTTACATGTTCATCAGCGCGTCGGTTTGGGCGTTTATTTTCAGCGGCGCGATATATTTTTTCGGGAACGAAGTGCTGCCGGATTTCCTGACCTGAAACTTGTCACAGGATTTTCATCTCCTCCAGTGTTTGCTGTAGCTCCGCTGCGGTTTTAAAATGAATTGCCTTCAGGCCCACGGCATTTGCGCCCGCAATATTCTTGATGTTATCGTCGATAAAGATGGCCCTTGCCGGATCAACATTGTAGCGGTTAAAAAGAATTTGATAAAACTCCGGGTAGGGCTTGCGCGTTTTCTCTATGCCGGAGACCACAATGCCCTGGAACCAGTGAAGGAATTCAAAATTATCCAGGGCCCACGGAAACGTTTCGGCAGACCAGTTGGTTAGCGCGTACAGGTTATATCGTTTCGATTCTTTTAATGTACGCAGGATCTCAACCGTATCGGTGATGGCACCGGGAATGGTTTCCTTCCAACGGTCGTACCATGCGCGGATGGCGACTTCCCACTCGGGGTGCTTGGCGACAAGCTCTTCGGTTGCCTGTTTAAACGAGCGGCCTGCGTCCTGCTGGTCATTCCAGTCGCTGGTGCAGATATTTTCCAGAAACCACGTCACCTCGTTTTCATCCTTCAGAATTTTCCGGTAGAGATAACGTGGGTTCCAATCGATAAGGACGGCGCCGAGATCAAAAATGATGGTGTCAATAGCATGCTGCAGGTGCGCAGGTGCAGATCCGTTGGTACTCTCAGTCATGAGATGGTGTTGATTATTGCGGTAATATTCCCTCGAGATGGCGGACAATACGTTGGGAAACAAGGTCGGGTGTAATTCGGTTCAGGCATGAGAAATCGCCGATATAGCATTTTTCCCTTCCATACACTGAGCACGGGCGGCAGGGAAGTTCTTCGCGGCTGACCTGGATGATCGTGTCGTCAATGTTTTTGCCGTACGGTCCGAAGCCTACATCCGGATGTGTTCCTCCCCAGATCGCCAGTAAAGGAACGTTGCTCAAGGCAGCCATGTGCATGTTCGAGGAGTCAACACACAACATCAGGTCAAGGTGCTGCATGAGCGCGATCTCCTGGCGGAGTTTCAGCTGGCCTGCGATCACTTCGCAGTGGTCTGGAAACTGCTGTTTCAGCGACTCAAAATATTTTATTTCCTTATCACCGCCGCCGAACAGGAAGAACTTGACCGGATGTTGTCTGAGGACGGATGCCATCAATACCGGGTAGTTTTCCAACGGCCAGATCTTTGTTTTATGCATGGCAAAGGGCGCGATGCCCACCCACTTTTTGTCGTCGGCCGATTTTTTAAATCCGAACCATCCCGACGCGTTCTGGATTGATTCGCTCAGGGCCAGGTGTGGCGGAGGGACGATCGGGAATGAGTACCCCGCCTTTTCAAAAGCCTGCCGGTATCGTTCTACAGTATGCATCAGGGGTGACGTGATCTTTTCCTCTTTTCTCGTGAAGGCTTTCTTTTCTTTTCTCCCTTTATCAAATACAACCACTTTTGACCCAAATACTCTGAACAAGCCGCGCAGTACAACGGTACGGACATGATCGTGCATGTCCATGACCACGTCATAGGGTCCTTTGCGGAGGAGTTTTCCGAAAAGATCGCGAAGGCCAAGGACACCGGTATAGGTGTAATCCACGTCAGCGGGAAAGACGTTGACGCGTTCGAGGTCGAAAAACAAGGGGCCGAATTTCGGGCGTGTAACGACCGTTACCTCGACCTCTGGATAGGCAGCAACGAGCGATTTTATGACGGGCACCAGCAGGGCCACATCGCCCATGGCCGAGAAACGAAGGATCAGGATTTTTTTCTTCAACCGGTTATTTTTTTTGAGTGTACAGCATTGGATTTAAGGAAGCGTCATTATACATTTTCATCTGACGATATACCTTAAAGCGCCGGTTTCCAGTGGCAACATCCTGCAGCAGTTCGTCAAAAGCCTGTTGCATATCCGCTTTCTGTTCCAGCAACAAGGTGAGTTTCGACTGACATTTATAACGGTGTTCTGCCGAAGCATCAACGCGCTCCGTTTGTTCTTTCATATGGTAAATCTTCAGCATCAGGATGCTCATTCTGTCCAGTAGCCATGCCGGCGTCTCGGAGTTGATACGCGCACCCTCTTTTGGAACAACGTTTTTAAATTGCTCCAGGAAATAGTCGTCCACCTTTTCGACCGTATCGGTTCGATCCTGGTTCGATTTGTCGATGCGGCGCTTGATCGCAATTCCCTCCACAGGAGAAATGTCGGGTAAGCGGATGATATCTTCCAGATGCCACTGCACCGTATCAATCCAGTTTTTGAGATACAGGAGCCCCTCGAAACTGCCGGCGGGATAAGGATTTTTCATAACCGCGTCAACATGATCATGCCGGTGATAATCATCTATACTTTGCTTAAAAATCGCGTAGCAATCGCTGGCTGAAAGCATAACGGTCGGGTTAAGCCGCAATTTAGTATTTTGATCTAAACTTGTTGATAGCCGTTCCCGCCGGATGAGTACTTTAGCAGCATTATGTCTTCCCATCACTTCGTCAAGGAAAACCAGGAGCCCGATCTATTTATCCTGCATGCCAATTCCCTCGGGCAGGTGCAACCCTTGCTGGAATGGGCGCCTGAGGTCATTGTCGCCGGACCTGCACTCGATCAAGTTTTAAGCTGGGGCATTAAAATCGATGTAGTCATTGTAAAGGAGCTGACAGACCTCACGTTATATGAAAAACTGCAACACCAGGAGCCTGTTCGGGCTATCGTTTGCGCAGCGCATCAGGATTACGTCTCCGTAGCGTTTGATTATCTCACAAAGAAGTCTGCAAAAGCCGTAAACATACTTGCCGAATCGGCAATGCCCGGGTTCTCCCTTGTACCTGAAGCCGCGGGGTTTCAGGTAAGCGTGATAACGGCCGGCGAAAAATGGTCGTTTGCAGCGCAAGGCCACTATCAGAAGTGGCTGGCAGGAGGTAGTACGATCCGCATCCATTTCCGGCAGCCGCCGAATGTGTTCGTGATTGATGGACTTACCGCCGATGGGGGATTTTTTACGGCGAATGGAGACGGAATGGTGAAGATCCGGTCCGGCCAGCCCTTCTGGGTTGGTGAACCACTATAAAAGTTTGGCGGCATAGGGGGAAAACTTTGTTCGATTGTCATAACCACAAAGCCCTAAAACCGTAAATTTCGCTGTGGAAAACCAAGAGCAGTGCAATTGACGGATCAGCAATACCTCTCTGCGCTTAAAACGGGCGATATAACTGCTTTTGAAATGCTGTTCAAGACTTACTATCAGCCGCTTTGCCATTACGCCTATACGTTTGTCCGCGACCGCGACAACGCCGAGGAGATCGTGCAGTCAGCTTTCCTGTCGGTTTGGGAAAAGCGGGAAACCCTTGAAATACGCACCGCGGTAAAGCCGTACCTCTATGCAATGGTGCGCAATGCCTGCCTGAATGTGCTTAAACATGAAAAGATAAGGCAGCTACATGTGGCCGGGGAGCTGGCAGTTGCCGAGCGAAGTGTTGAATCGGTTTCGAATACCGTCATGGCCTCAGAACTCGAGACCAGGATCTTTCAAGCCATGGAAACACTTCCCGAACAATGCAGGCTGGTGTTCAAGCTGAGCCGTTTCGAGGAATTAAAGTATGCAGAAATCGCCACCCAACTTGGTTTGTCCATCAAGACGGTGGAGAACCACATGGGTAAGGCCCTGAAAATAATGCGTGATCAGTTGAAGGACTACCTGCCCCTTCTGATCATATTCCTGAACAGGTTGATTGACTGAAGAACTTGGAATACACAACGGACCATATTGACGAATTGATCGGGAAGTTCCTGTCGGGAGAAGCTACCGCTGAAGAGTCAGCTTTCGTTGAAAGCTGGATTAAAGCCAGTGACGACAACCGGCGCTATTTCGTGCAGGTTGAGACTATTTATAAAAAAGCGTCATCAGTTGCTGATGTGCAGACGTTCGATGCGGACGCAGCCTGGAACAAAATGCGGTCAAAGCTGCAATCCGGTAACAGGCGTAACGTTGTGATGACGCCAGGGCAACAAATACCATGGTTACGGATAGCCGCGGGCATCATCGTCGTCATGGGCGTGGGGTTTTTCCTGTACCGTTCGTTCTGGCGGGAGCAGCCGCGCCAACTGGCTGTCGTTGCACGCCAGGAAGTGCGGAGCGATACCTTGCCGGATGGTAGCCAGGTGTTCCTGAACAAGGAAACAAAACTTGATTACGCTTTCGATAAAAAACTAAAGACACATACCGTAAAATTAAAGGGCGAAGCATATTTTAATGTGAAGCACAAGGACGAGAAGAAATTCCTGGTGGAAGCCGATGGAATTTTTATACGCGATATCGGTACAGCTTTCAATGTTACTGCCTATCCCGACAATGCCACCGTAGAGGTTGTCGTTGAGGAAGGGGAGGTACATTTCTTTACGCGCGATAATCCCGGCATTCACCTGAAGGCTGGCGGGAAGGGGGTTTATGACAAAAACAAAAAGACGTTTACGGTCGAACAACCCGAAGCCAATGTAACGGCCTACAAAACGAAGCTCTTCAGTTTCAGCCATGCGCGACTTGAAGAAGTAGCTGCGGCACTGAATGATGTGTACGACCGCAGGATAGTCATTAGCGAAAACCTGAAAGATTGTCCGCTGACGGTTTCCTTTCATAACGAGGAAATCGGGGAGATCGCGAGGATCATTGCGGAAACGCTGGGGCTGAAGGTCACGGAAAATAACCAGCAGATCTTGTTGGAGGGCGAAGGGTGTGAAAACTAGGCTGATCGGGATTTTTTTATGCGCGGTCATTTTGAATGCCGTGTCCGCACAGTCGACGGCGCCGTTGCTGGAGCGGAATGTTACCCTGACCCTTGAACGGGAGCCCCTGGAAAATGCGCTGAAAAAAATCGGGAAGGAAGGCGGTTTTAATTTTTCGTATAACCCAGCCGTTGTCAAGGTCGATAAGTTGTTAACGTACAATTTTGCCAACAAGACTATCCGTGAGATACTGGATGAGATTTTCCAGGGGACAGTCCATTATAGAGTACGGGGCAAGTACGTGATCCTGACGCGGGCAGAAAACTCGTCGTCCAGGGAAAACAAGGCACTGAGCGGTTATGTTATTGACGAGGCAACCGGTAAACGGCTGTCACAGGTTAGTATCTATGATCCCGTGTCGCTCGCATCTGCGGTTACGGATGAATACGGCTATTTCCGGATCGAACTGCCCGAAACGCCTAAAGACAGCCTGAAGCTGGCGGTCCGTAAATCAAACTATACGGATACCCTCGTGGCGGTAACGCCGGACAAGGGACGCTTGCTAAGGATCGGCATAACAACGGATAAGCTGGGCGTTATTGCGGACAGCCTGGGAAGCAAGATGAAACGGTTTTTTCGTTCAACGAAGTCGCTCACCACGCAGGCAATTAATTTTGAAAATATTGAAGATACGTTGTACCGCGACATCCAGTTTTCAGTCGTGCCCTTTGTCAGTACGAACCATAATTTGAGCGGGCACGTCATCAATGACTATTCCGTGAATTTGTTCGGTGGTTATTCGCTCGGCATTGAAAAGCTGGAGTTCGGTGGGTTGTTCAACACGGTTCGCGGTCATGTCAACGGTATACAGATAGCCGGGCTGTTCAATGCCGTTGGCGGGGATGTCAGGGCGATCCAGCTCGCAGGGTTAGTCAACGCGAACCGTGGTATCGCGACCGGTGCTCAACTGGCGGGCGCGGTCAATTTTTACTGGCGTACGTCCCACACCGTAGGGCTGGCGGGGCTCGTCAATTATCACCAGACGGATTCGCGGGGTGTCCGGGTGGCGGGGCTGGGCAATGCCACGATAGGGAAACACGAAGGTCCGCAAGTTGCCGGACTTTTTAATTTTTCAACGGGCGATGCGGGCCCGGCCAACATCGCGGGCCTGTTGAATTTCACCGCTGGTAACATGCGCGGCGCACAGGTCGCGGGGCTGGTGAATTTTACGGCAGGGAATCTACGGGGGTCGCAGGTTGGCCTGCTGAACTATAGCCGGCGGATACGGGGTACGCAGGTCGGCTTTATAAATTTTGCAGATACAATCAGTGGTGTGCCGGTGGGGTTTCTGAGTATTGTTGGCAAAGGGTATCACAGTATCGAGGTTTCCGCTGACGAGATTTTTTATACCAACGTCGCCTTCAGAACAGGGGTCAGGAAATTCTATAATATTCTTACAGCGGGAGCAAAGCCGTCCACCTTCGCGGGTGACGAAACATCATGGATATTTGGGTATGGTATAGGTTCCTCGCCTAAACTCACGCGCTGGCTTTATCTGAATGTGGACCTCACAGCAAGCCAGGTGGTGCAGGGGAATTCAATCGAAGCTATCAACATGATCAACAAACTGTACCTGGGATTCGAGATCAAACCTACGGCGGGCCTGGCTGTGATCTTCGGAGCGACCCTGAACGGCAATGTCACGAAGGCGGATTACGATCAATATCCCGAATTATTTACAGATTATACGCCAAGCATTATCTACGAGAGGACCTACAGCAACGAAACACACCTGAAGATGTGGTGGGGTGGGAAAATCGGGTTGAGATTTTTATGACCGCCGCTATCCGATAAAGGTGAGGATTTCATCCACGAGCCGGTCAACGTTGACTTTTTCAAAAGGGTGAGGGGTATCGACCAGCAGTTTGAATTCCGCCTGCGGTAACGTACAGGCTACATGTTCGGTGCATTGCCAATCGGCTATCTTATCCTGGTCCCCCTGGCAAATCAACACATGTTGCCCGATCGTTTTCAATCGTGAAGTTGTAAGCAGCGGCTTTGCACCGAGCAGGGTCATCAGGGCGGAAGTTTTCGGGCAAGTTCTTCCCAGGATATCGGCGAATGGCGTTGTTCAAGAACCCGCGCGAAAGCGGGTACCTTTATCTTTATTGTTTCCGGATCCAGTTTTGTGATTTCTCTTTCCGCTGCTGTGGCATCCCAATCGAATTTTGTCCCCAGTGTAACAATCCTGTTGATCATTCCAGGGTTGTCGCTGGCCGCAAGCAACGCCGCATAACCGCCCATGCGTAGCCAAAAATATTTACAGTCGGGAGATTGTTGTTGTGTATGAACCGGATCACTGCCTGCGCAAACAAATCCATGCTAAAAGCCTGCAACGGAAGGGGCTCACCGCCATGACCGGGGAAATTAAACGAAAGAACCGGGACGCCGTGATCCTCCAATCGGGTCTTTAAAGGATCGAGCTGGGACGCCGACCCGAGCGCGCCATGGAGGAGGAGTAACGGAGTCATGCCGCTAAATTACTTAACAGTATGAAAGTCTTGTGTTCTTCGCCGTGATCGCTAAAATTAAGCGACCGCCACAGGTTGCAGGGAAGGCTTCTTCCCCAGGTCATACAGCATTTTGCCGTGCATCCAGAGCGCTTTTGAAAGGGTTGGCGCGGCCTTGTAAGGAAGGCCATACTCCGCTGCCGTCTGTTTTACAATGGCTGATAAGTGCGGATAATGAACATGGCAGATCCCCGGGAAAAGGTGATGCTCCACCTGGAAATTCAGACCACCCGCATACCATGTGAGGACCGGGTTGTCGTTGGCGAAATTCATCGTCGTATACAACTGGTGAATCGCCCAGCTGTTTTCCATCTGGCCGGCGTCATCGGGCACGGGAAATTCTGATCCTTCGACAACGTGCGCAGGTTGAAAGATGATGGCCAGAATAAATCCGGCGACATAATGCATGGAGATGAATCCGATCAGTACCTGCCACCAGGTTACGGATGATAGTACGATCATGGGGACGACGAGGATATAAGCGAAATACAGCACTTTGGTTATGCCGAGAATGATCAGCTCTTTTCGGAAAGTCGACTTCTGTTTTCTGATTAAGCCTTCCTTGTCGTATTTGCCAAGGCGCGCAAAATCCTTTGCAGCCACCCACACAAACGTCATGAGGCCATAAAAGAACCAGGCGTACAAGTACTGGAAACGGTGAAAGGGCTTCCAGTTGCCATGGGGTGTAAACCGGAGCACACCTCTCGGGCTGATGTCCTCATCCACGTCGTGAATATTCGTATAAGTGTGGTGCAATACGTTGTGTTGTACGCGCCAGTTAAAAGAATTTCCACCCACCAGGTTAAGCGTATAACCCAGAAAGTCATTGACAGATTTTTTACCGGAATAAGCGCCGTGATTGGCATCGTGCATTACCGAAAGACCAATGCCGGCGACACTGACACCCATGGTGAGGCACAGTCCCCACATGATCCACGGGTTGGTGATGATGCCGAACATCATTAGAAAATAGGGCACAAAATAGGCAACACACATGAAGATGGTCTTAAAGATCATCTCTGCATTAGCATGCCGGCTGATATTTTTTGATTTGAAGTATTCGTTTACACGCTGGTTCAGCGTTGTAAAAAAGTCTGCCCGCGATGACGCGAACTTGATCGATGCTCTGGAGTTCATGTTTGGAAGTTTTAGACAGTAATTTCCGCAACATGAGTGGAGAGGGAGATCGGGGAAAAAACTATGCTTGTAAGGTACGTATTAATACAGCTATAACGAAGGAGATACCTTGTAAATTTCACGATGGTCGAAAAATACTTAGGGTAATTCGGCAATGACAGTCCGCCCGCCTTTTGTGATATCGCCGATCTTTACCGTGATTTTCGCATCAATGGGCAGAAATATGTCTACCCGGGAACCGAATTTGATGAATCCAAACTCCTGCCCCTGCTCGAGCGTCTGTCCCTCTTTGACATAACATTTGATCCGGCGGGCAAGCGCTCCGGCAATCTGGCGAAAGAGAATCTCCACGCCATCCCGCATTTTCACAACGACGGTCGTGCGCTCATTTTCGGTGCTCGACTTGGGGTGCCACGCGACAAGATATTTACCGGGATGATACCGGTAGAAGCTGATGTTGCCACCGACAGGCATGCGATTCACATGCACGTTAACTGGCGACATAAATATCGAGACCTGTTTGCGGCGGCCCTTCAGATATTCCGTTTCCTCTGTTTCCTCGATGACAACCACTTTTCCATCCGCCGGCGCGAGTACCTGTTTTTCATGTTGCGTGATATCGAAGATCGGGTTCCTGAAAAACTGGAGGATGATCAGGTAAAACAGCACGCTCACCAAAATCACACTGTTTTGCAGGTAAGGGCTTTGCGGAAACCAGGCGAACATGCCCCAGTTCAGAATAAACAGGATGATCAACAGGACAAACAACAGGGTGCGCCCTTCACGGTGTATGGTCATGATGTAAAGATTAGTTCAGTCATTAAAAAAAACAAACAGCAAGTCACATGACTTGCTGTTCAAAGTTAAATCTTAATCGCCGGAATTAATAACCGCCGCGGAATTTATAGGTCTTGGCCACCTTGTCAATGGCCACCATATATGCCGCGATCCGCATCGGCACTTTATATTCCTGGGAAACTTTATAAACGGTGGTAAAAGCGTCCTTCATGATCCGGTCGCTTCGGCGGTTAACACGATCCGCCGTCCATTTGTAGCCGAGCCGGTTTTGTACCCATTCAAAGTAAGACACCGTTACTCCGCCCGCATTGGCGAGAATATCCGGTACTACCATAATGCCCTTATCGTTAATGATACTGTCGGCTTTGGAAGAGGTGGGCCCGTTGGCACCCTCTACAATGAGTTTGGCCTTGATGTTCGGCGCGTTCGCACTGGTGATGACATCCTCTGTAGCGGCCGGAACCAACACGTCGACCGGAAGGGTAAGCAGCTCTTCATTCGAAATCTTCTCAGCGCCGGTAAATCCTTCAAGGGAGCCTTTGTTGCTATCACGGTATTGTACCACTTTTTCAATGTCAATACCTTTTTCGTTGTAGTAAGCGCCGGAGAGATCGCTTACCCCCTGGATCAGCAGTCCACGTTCGTGTAGTAGCCGCGTTGCCCAGCTTCCGACATTGCCGAAACCCTGCACCGCGCAGGTAGCCTTGTAAGGATTGATCTTCAGTTTTTCCATTGCCGCCATCGCCGTAACCATGACGCCGCGGCCGGTCGCTTCCGTTCTTCCAAGCGAACCGCCCATGACCAGTGGCTTGCCCGTTACAACGG
>DASPJC010000108.1:0-10148 GCA_035628815.1 Ohtaekwangia sp.
GGTGTTTGCCACCCGGCTCGCCATCGATGTGATACGGGACGGGCTGCGTGGTTTTGATACGGATTTCGCGGCCCTTTATGACAGTACAGAAACGTGATTTTTCAATATCACCATTAAAAACTGAATAGAAGAAGTCCAGGCGGTAAAGCGGTATTTTCCGGATGATGTTAATATGCAGTAGATCATCGCATACCGAAGCCGTGGGTGCGACGCGTGCATTGTTGCCGTACTGCGAGGAATTGGCGATGGCAATGATAAACGGTGTGGCCTTCAGCTCCTCCGTGTCGATGGAAAGTGTGGCGTCGAACTCGGCGAAGCTTAGAAACTCTTTCATGGTAAGTTTTGCATAGCCAACAAGACCGCGACTCAGCTGACCACCAAAAAGGTTTGCGATATGACCATCGAAACCGATCCCGGATACATTCAATGACAACCTGCCATTCACCAGAAAGGTATCCATGGCCAGCACATTCCCATTAAGGGCGGTCGCCACGGCAGCAGCAACGTTGAGCGGTATTCCAAGGTGGCGTGAAAGACCGTTGCCTGAACCGCGGGGAATGATACCAAGGGGCGTTGTAGAATGGACCAGGCCCCGTGCAACTTCGTTAATGGTGCCATCGCCTCCCACGGCGACAACGGCATCAAACCCATCCGCGCTTCCCGCACGTGCCAGCCGGACACCGTCGCCCGGACCCCGTGTAAATTCAATGGTGCACTCGGTCTCGAACTGCCCGCAGGTATCGGTGATCTGCCCTTCAATCTGCGGCTGATAGCCAGTCCCGGCAAATTTGTTGACAATGAATAATACCTTCTTACCTTCGTTTTTCACGCTCAACATTACAAATTTTTGCGCACATGGATTTTCACCTGCAACGTAAACTTAAGTTCAAGGCCTGGAATTCCCAGGACCGGCTGCTGATGAGACTGAATAGCATTGAATGTGTCAAGGGTGAACTCGTGAAAAAAGGGCATGTGCTGTTGCAGTTCACGGGATTGCAGGACAAGCAAAATGAAGAGTTATACGAGCTGGATGTCATGCTGATCGGCACCGAGCAGTATGTTATTGTTTGGAATGCTGATGCGGGCGGCTGGTATTTTCAGAAACTGCCCGCCACGGATAAGGGTGTACAGGAACCGTTCGTCCCGACCGTTGCGCAGCAGGCATTGCGCTTGTGGAGTTATTTTGAATCGGCTGAAAACGCCTGATTATTTCTTGCTTGTTTTTTCCTGGATATACTTAACAGCCTCACCATAAGTCTGAAGTTTTTCCGCGTCGTCATCCGGGATGCGGATATCAAAGGTCTGTTCAAACTCCATGACGATTTCGGCATAATCAAGGGAGTCAATTCCGAGGTCTTTTACGAAGTTGGCATCGGTTGTAATCTCCGATTCTGCGATGCCAAGTTTTTCGGTTAATATCTTAGTTACTTTCTGAGGAATGTCCTGCATGGCGTGCTTACTGTTTCGTAAATGTATTAAATCCGCATCTGCCTCACAAATGGTTATAATTTACAAGTTGCAAGTTACAAGTTGGGATTAACACTCTAAAAACCTGCAACTTCTAACCCATAACCGTGAACCTGCAACCGTGTAACCTTGAACCTGTGACCTGTAACCTTTCAGAACCGCATGAGGAATTCGGTACCTTTTCCAACAGTCGATTTAACCGTAAGCGTTCCCTGGTGCTGGCGCATAATCTGGCGTGATAGGCTCAGCCCGATGCCGGACCCTGTTTTCTTGGTTGTAAAAAACGGGATGAATATTTTTTCGACCGCTTCCGGATCAATGCCTGTGCCGTTGTCTTTAATGGCGATTACCGGGCGGGATTTTTCATTGACAAAAGCCCTGATCTCGATCTGCCGGTTATCAGGTTCCTCGAACGACTGGATCGCATTTTTAAAAAGATTAATGACCACCTGTTCTATCATATTTTTGTCTGCGAATAGCGTCAGGTCTTCCGGATACACGGTGATTGAAACCTGGATATTATTTTCACTGAGCTCCCGCCGGTGAAGCATGGCCAGCTCTTCCAGCAGGTTGCGGACGTCAATATGAACGGGTTTGGGTTTGGGAATACTGGTCAGACTGCGGAACTCCTTCACAAACTGGATCAATCCTTCGCTTCGTTTGCTGATGGTTTGTAGCGAAAGATGAATGTCGCCCAACTGGTCCTTACTCAGTGACCGGGCTTCGTCTTCCTGAATAAAAGGCTTCAGTTCTTCTTCAACCGTGCCGGCAAGTGAAGAAATGGGTGTGACGGAATTCATGATTTCGTGTGTCAGCACCCGGACAAGGTTTTGCCACGCTTCCATTTCCTTTTCCTCCAGTTCGCTCTGGATATTCTGCAGTGAAATCAGCTTTACATTTTCACCGCGCAACGTCAGTTCGATAGCATAAATGGAAAGCTGCACGATCTCCTCGCCGATTTTCAACCGCGTTAATTCCCGCCCGCCGGTTTTAAGCTTGGTGAATACGTTCACCAGGACGTCACTTACTTCTTTCAGGTCGCTGATGTTGGACGCCTTGTTCACCTTCAGGAGTTTTCGTGCCGCGCTGTTGAAGATCTCGATCGTGCCATCTTCCTTGAACACCAGTAGTCCGATCCCTACATGCATCACGATGTTCTTAAAGAAGAGGAACTCCGAATCTTTTTCGCGCCGGCTGAAGCGAAGTTTTTGCATTGCTTCGTTGAGCTCCTGGTGCAGGCGCCTTACCGCCGGGTCGTCGCTGGCAGTTTTAAACGAAAACGAGAGGTCGTCAAATTGTATTGCATCAAGAAACGAGGCGATATTTTCGTGCGAACGGTCGAGGTATTCAATGAGCATTTTGACCTGGATGACACTCAGCGCAAGAAATATGAGCGCGTAGATCCATTCGCCGCGGGAGAATGCGAAGAACGCAAACAGGAATATTGAAGCAGCCAGGAACGCTACGCGCGGAAGTACCGGGGACTTGAAATTAAAGTCCATACTTTTCCATTCGTCGATATAACGAAGCCCGTGTCAGGCCTAATTCGTCTGCTGCTTTTGAAATGTTCCCGTTGTGCATCTGAAGCGCCCGCGCGATCGCCGCTTTTTCCACTTCATCGAGATTCAGCGTGTTGTTCGATGGTGCGGAAGACAGCGCCCGGCTCAACAGGAAATCGCTTTCCTGGAGTGTCGGCGAATCGGTCATGATCACTGCCCGCTCGATGGCGTGTTGTAGCTCGCGGATGTTTCCCGGCCAGGCGTATCGCTTCAGTTTGTCCATCGCTTCAGCTGCAAGGTTTGTCACATGTTTGTGATATTTTCGGGCGTAGTAGTGGAGGTAATGGTTGGCAAGCAGGGGGATGTCCTCAATGCGTTCGCACAACGGCGGAACACGGATCTCGACGGTATTGATGCGGTAAAGCAGATCCTGCCGGAAGGTTCCTTCCAGCACCATCTTGTGCAAGGGCATATTTGTCGCGCAGATCAGCCGGATATCAACCGATACCACCTGGTTGGAGCCGACGCGTGTCACCTGGCGGGATTGTAAAACACTGAGCAATTTGCTTTGAAGGCTCATGTTTAGATTCCCGATTTCGTCCAGGAACAATGTTCCGCCATTGGCCAGCTCAAATCGCCCCGGCCGGTCTTCCCGTGCATCGGTAAACGCACCTTTCTTGTGGCCGAACAATTCACTTTCAAAAAGACTTTCGGTAATCGCACCCATATCAACCGCGACAAAGCTGTTGTCCTTGCGAAGTGATCGCTGATGGATGGCGCGTGCTATAAGTTCCTTGCCGGTGCCGTTCTCTCCCAGGATCAGTACATTCGCGTCGGTCCGCGCTACTTTGTCGATTAACGTGAACACATCTCTTATCGGCTGACTGGTGCCAATGATTTCGCTAAAGGGTTTGCTGATCTGTTCTTCAAGCATTTCCTTCGCCTTCTTCAGTTTATCTACCTCGTTGTACGATTGTTTCAATCGTATCGCCGTCGAAATAGTGGCAATGAGTTTTTCGTTCTGCCAGGGCTTTAGAATAAAATCAGTGGCGCCGGCTTTCAGTGCACGTACGGCCATCTCCACATCGCCAAAAGCCGTGATCATGATCACCACGGCGTTCGGATCGTGCGAAAGGATCTGCTCCAGCCAGTAGAACCCTTCTTTGCCGCTGGTGATATCCTTGCTGAAATTCATGTCCAGCAGAATTACATCATAGCTATCGTTATTCAGCAGGAAAGGAATCTTTTTGGGATTTTTTTCAATAATTACATGATGAGCTTGTTTCTTCAGGAGCATTTTTGCCGCAAGCAACACATCTTCATCGTCATCGATCATCAGGATTTTACCGCCTTCAGGATTCACTGGTCAGTTGTTGGATTAGGTGAACGCTTCATGTAAGAAATTTTGTGCCAGGAAATAAAGCGCATTTTTAACACCTGGCGCGGAGGGCTCTGTTCTTCCGTGTACAAATATGTTCAAAAATGAACACCAGTGGAAGCGGCACCCTGAAAATTTGCAGTTTAATTCCGCTCGGATGAAAGCTTGTAGAGACTGATCTGAAGGCCCTGAAAAGCGTAGATGCGTTCGTCGGTGAGGATGATGTGACTGGCTGGAGCGGGGATTTCCATCTCGCGTTCTTCGGCAGAGAACAGGTCGAGGAACCGCAGTTTTTTGCCGCTCAGGTAGTACAACTCTTCACCGAGGAAATTAAAAGTTCGCAATCCCTTCACCGGTATCGTCCTGATCAACTTTCCTATCCCATTGTATACGTATATGCCTGCTGAGATATCCAGCACAAACAGGAATCCCTGGTATTCGCGCATGAGGATGAGATCGGTTGGTTTCTTATCCGGCGCAAAACCCAAGGAACCTTCCGCCTCAAGGTGTTCCTTTTTCGGATTCAGCTTTTTGATGGTCCAATCCGCGGTGTCCAGTACCCACACATTATGATCGCCGGATGAACAGATCAGCCAGGGTGCAATGGCAAACGCCGGGTCCAATGAATGAAGGGCGGTAACGTCGAACGATGGGTTCAGGTAGGCATACTGTTGCGTTCCTCGGAAATAGGCAAAAAGCCGGGCTCCGTCGCGCGGATCAAAGAGCGCGGGGGGAACGGCGCCCTTGTAGAGGTTGATGAAATTTCCGTCAGGATCGAATTTCTGAATCTGGCCATCGCGGGTCTGGATGTAAAAATCACCGGTCCGGTCGACAAACGCCTGTGTGATGGGGTCGGTCACTGAAACAGTTCGGAGCTTTCGCGACTGGCTGAAAACAGCAGCAGTCATCAGCAGCAACACGATCAACAACGTTGGCTTCATGGTTCGAAGGTTTTCAGGGTAACTGTCTTGCCATCATATTCTGCATAGTTGCTGTCATGAACCCACTCACCCAGGTTGATGTACCGGCTGGCGGCACCGATTTTGAGATCCAGCACGAGGTGTCTATGACCGAAAACATAAAAGTCGTGGTGACTGTTTTGTTCGATCGCATTGCAGTATACCCAGAGGTATTCTTTCTCTTCCCCTTCAAATTGCTCACCGCGTTTGAGGTTGGTGATCCTGCTTTTCCGCGACCAGGCGTTGGCGATGGCAATACCGAGGTTGGGATGGATACGCGCAAAAAGCCATTGACAAATCTTACTGTTAAAAAACTTCTTGATGATTTTGTAAGTTCTGTCGCCAGGGCCGAGACCGTCGCCATGCCCAATCATGAGTTTTTGTTCACCGACCTGTAAGACCTGGGAGGTCCGGTACACCGGGATACCCAGTTCTTTCGGGAAGTAATCGAACATCCACATATCATGGTTGCCGGTAAAAAATATGATGGGAATGCCGGCATCGCGAAGCTCCGCCAGTTTGCCCTGCAGCCTGATGTATCCTTTCGGGATAACATGTTTGTATTCGAACCAGAAATCAAAGATATCGCCCAGCAGGAATATGGTATGCGCCTCGTGCCTGATGGTGTCGAGCCACCGAACGATTTTTTTCTCGCGTGCAAGACTTTGCTCATGGTTCGGTACACCGAGATGGAAGTCAGACGCGAAAAATATTTTTTTGTTCCGTAGATCCGCTATAGGCTGTATCATCATAAAAAACTCAGGCACCTTTCAGCGCCTGAGTTTCAAAAATAGGATTATAATTCAATATTTCAGGGATTGCCAGCTTCGCCTGGTTTCTCGCCTTCCAGCGTGGGGGTGGGATCCACGCCGGGCTGCTCCAGTTCGTGCTGTTTCTTTTCATATTTGCCCTGGCCATTGGTAAACTGCTGGTATGTTGTCGGCTTATCAAATGGTCTCTTACCGATCAGTCGTTCCAGGTCGGCCTGGAACAGGATTTCTTTTTCCAGCAGTTCCTGCGCAATAATGTCAAGGTATTGACGATGCTGCGTAAGGAGTCTTCTCGTCCGGGCATACGCTTCATCAATGATACCTTTTACCTCCCGGTCAATTTTCTCTGCCGTGGCTTCGGAATAAGGTTTCTGAAAAGCATAATCGGATGCTTTGGAATCGTAGAACGACATGTTTCCAATCTCGGAATTCATACCATAAATTGTAACGATGCTGTACGCCATTTTGGTGATGCGCTCAAGGTCGCTCAGCGCACCCGTTGATATCTTACCAAAAACGATTTCTTCCGCGGCACGTCCACCAAACGCCATGCACATCTCGTCGAGCATTTGTTCGGTCTGATACAGGAACTGTTCTTTGGGCAGATACTGCGCATAACCAAGGGCGGCAACGCCACGTGGAACGATACTCACTTTCACCAGCGGATCGGCGTGCTCAAGGAACCATCCTGCCACAGCATGACCGGCCTCATGAAACGCAACAATCTTTTTTTCTTCGGGTGAAATGATCTTTGTTTTCTTTTCCAGTCCTCCGATGACACGGTCGATGGCGTCCTGGAAGTCCTGCATTTCTACAGCCTTCCTGTCACGGCGCGCAGCAATCAGTGCCGCTTCATTACAGACGTTTGCAATTTCCGCACCGGCAAATCCCGGCGTTTGCGCGGACAGTTTCTTGATGTCAACTGCGGGATCGAGTTTGATGGGCTTGAGGTGTACTTTAAAGATGGCCTCCCTGCCAACAATATCCGGCTTATCGATGCTGATCTGACGGTCGAAACGGCCAGGTCTGAGCAAGGCTGAATCCAGCACGTCAGGGCGGTTGGTAGCCGCCAGGATGATAACGCCCGAATCCGTTGCAAATCCGTCCATCTCCACCAGCAGCGAGTTCAGCGTGTTCTCGCGTTCGTCATTGGCACCGGGTAACTGTCCCCGGCCACGCGAACGTCCGATGGCATCGATCTCATCGATGAACACAATACAGGGCGCTTTCTCTTTGGCTTGTTTGAACAGGTCGCGGACACGCGCCGCCCCCACACCAACAAACATTTCCACGAAGTCGGAACCCGACAGTGAAAAGAACGGAACCGCAGCTTCTCCTGCGACCGCCTTGGCCAGCAAAGTTTTACCGGTTCCGGGAGGGCCCACCAGCAACGCACCTTTGGGTATCTTGCCACCGAGCTTTGTGAATTTCCCGGGCGTCTTTAAAAAGTCTACAATTTCCTTGATCTCCTCCTTCGCCTCATCCAGCCCGGCAACATCCGAAAATGTGATCTTTACTTTGTTTTCAGCATCAAACAGCGCTGCCTTGGATTTTCCGATGTTGAAGATCTGGCCACCCGGGCCTCCGCCGCCGGTCATCCGACGCATCAACATCCAAAAGCCGAAAAGCAACAGGAAAAGCAAGCCCCACTGGAAAAGCAGGCTGATATAATCCCCGCGTTCTTCAGCACCGTATTCAGGCCGTTTTTCGGAAGGCAACTTATCGCGGAAAGTCCGGAACTCCTGGTCAAAATTTCCTGCATCCACAACGCGTACAATGTAATGCGGTCCGGCATCGCCGCTACTGAGCGGACCTGTGCTGATGTCGGGTTTGTATTTTGCGTTATTGAGCGCATCGTTGGTCAGGGTAACCTCGATAATTTTCTTGTCCTGTATCAGCATCACCTTTTTAACGTCGCCATTCCGGACCATTTCCTTGAACTCGTCCTGGCTTTTTTCCTTTAAGCTGCTGGTCGAATTAAAGTACATGACCCCGAAAATCACCGCCAGGGTGGCCAGGATAACCCACACCTGGTAATTACCACGGGGCGCTTTATTGGGTAGTAAAGGTTTATTATTTTCTTTCTTGTCAGCCATTCTATTTCTTTCTTAATATTTAGACATTCAAACGTTAACGTTGCACCAATGAATTGGTTCTTAATCTTCTATTTCGGTTATTTCAGCATCTCCCCAGAGCCGCTCCAGGGCGTAAAATTCTCTGCGATCTTTCCTGAAAACATGGGCCACAACATCAATATAGTCGAGGAGCATCCATTCTTTATTGTTTTTTCCTTCGGTATGCCATGGATTTTCTTTTAACGTCTTGAAAACCTCGGCATCGATCGAATCTGCGATGGCATCCAATTGCTTATCAGAGTTACCGGAACAAACCACAAAAAAATCGGCCACGGCATTTTTTACCTTTCTCAGGTCCATGACCACGATATCGGTGCCCTTTTTTTCCTGCATTCCTTTTACAATAACGTCACTCAGCACTTCGGCACTGGCACCCTTCCTTTTTTTCGCCATTAAACTATCTTCGTTTTTTAATTAACCCACAAAACTAATCAAAATACCTTGTATAAAATCCCTGCCAGAACGCTTTTCATGGGCAAGAACTTCGTTTTTGTGCCTGAATGTCATTCAACGAATGACCTCGCGCACAGCCTTTGCCTGCAACCGGGCGCGAACGAGGGCACCGTTGTAATCACACAAAACCAGACCAAAGGGAGGGGGCAGCAGGGTAATAACTGGGAGAGCGCACCTGGTATGAATCTCACCTTTTCGCTTATTCTCAAACCTTTTTTCCTGGCTGTCGGCGACCAGTTCTATCTCAACATTATCGCGTCACTGGCCATCGCAGACTACCTCCGCCGCAAGTCGGTTCATGACGTCAGCATCAAGTGGCCTAACGACGTCATTGCCGCTGGTCGCAAGATCAGCGGGATATTGATCGAAAACCAAATTTCCGGCACATCCTTCAGCCATGTCGTCATGGGCATCGGCCTGAACATCAATCAACAGAAATTCGCAGTGGACACGGCTACTTCCGTTGCACTGCTAACAGGTAGGGAACACCCGTTGCAGGATGAACTCGAGACATTGTTGGAAATGCTCGAGGCGCGCTACCTGCAACTGCGACAGTCCGATCTGGCGCCGCTCCGGGTCGAGTATTTACGTAACATGTTCTGGTTTGGCGAAGTTCATACGTTCGCGGCAGGGAACGATGTTTTTCAGGGCACCATCGCAGGAATCGACGGGTCGGGTAAACTTGTTATCAAACATAACGGCGTATCGCGTGCATTTTCCCTAAAAGAGGTTTCCTTTGTGCGCTGATAGGCAGACTGATATCTATGAATGTATTTGAGACCCCGGCCCGTATTGTTATCACCTGTAATAAACGCCTTGCGGCCTTCCTCGAACAGGAGGTCAGATCCCTTGGCTTTGAAACAGACCGGACGTTTGTCACCGGTGTTGAGCTTACTGGTACGGTTGCGGATTGCATCACCCTCAACCTGAATCTGCTCACCGCCAGCCAGATCCACTATTCCCTCAAGGCCTTCCGGGTAAACAATCCTGAAGAGCTTTATCGTGTGCTGGTCAATTTTCCCTGGGAAACGGTGTTGATGAAAGACGGCTATTTTTCTGTTACCAACACCGTCAGCCACCCGACTGTAAACAATGAACTGTTTGTGAATGTCAAGGTGAAAGATGCCATTGCCGACCGTTTTCGGCGCGAGGCGGGAAGGCGGCCCGATTCAGGATCGGACCTTGATGGCGCGGTAATTCACCTGTACTGGAAAGACGACCAGGCGGAGATCTTCATAGACACGTCAGGCCAAACCCTGGCAAAACATGGCTACCGGAAAATTCCTGGAAAGGCGCCGATGCTGGAAGCACTGACGGCGGCCACGTTAATGGCGACGAAGTGGGATAGAAAATCACCGTTTATTAACCCCATGTGTGGTTCGGGAACCGTAGCCATCGAAGCTGCGATGCTGGCCACCAACCGGAAGCCGGGCCTGTACCGCGAAAACTATTCGTTCATGCACCTGGTGAATTATGATGAGCATCAG
>DASPJC010000109.1:0-5566 GCA_035628815.1 Ohtaekwangia sp.
TTAAGTCAAAGCAATTTTTCAACGCACCTCGATTCTCAGCAACACCACAGCATTTATGCCCCGGAACCCAATTATGAACTGCTGGTCCGGAAAAATATTCACGGATTCCACCTGGCGATTGACCGGGACTATTACGCCGGGTTGCTGTGCGAATACGATCCGCGCACGGCCCGTATCAAGGAAAAGTTACTGAACCGCGAACAGATCTGGCAGGGGATAGGCATTGTCGACGCCGGCATGAAACAAGCCCTCCTTGAGATCTTTAACAACCCGATGAGCGGAAAGCTGAGAAGCCTGCTGATTGAAGCAAAGGTGCTGGAGCTGGTGGTACTGCAGT
The DNA here is from genome assembly GCA_035628815.1 of Ohtaekwangia sp. GTDB lineage: Bacteria > Bacteroidota > Bacteroidia > Cytophagales > Cyclobacteriaceae > Ohtaekwangia. The sequence goes on from DASPJC010000109.1 coordinate 338, forward strand.
TGGACCAGTTGTCCACGCACCGTACTCCCTTGGCGATAAGGCGCGGCGATGCGGACGTTTTTTATGAGGTCAGGCAATTCCTGGAACAGCATTACCGGGAGCAATTGTCGTTGCGCGGCATTTCCAAAACGTTCGGCATTAATGAATTCAAGCTGAAGAAAGGCTTTAAGGAATTATTCAAGACCACGATCTTCGAATATGTTCATGATCTTAAAATGGGTCATGCGCGCGAACTCCTGCTGGATGGGAAAATGTACGTGAACGAAGTTTCACATCACATCGGCTATAAGAATGCCAATCACTTTTCCACGGCTTTTAAAAGGAAGTTCGGGATGAGCCCCAGCGGTCTTCGGTAGAAGCGCCCGGGATCGGGAAAGAAGAAAGGTCTTTTCCGGAAATCTGCTTTATTTATGATCTGTGACCTTCTCAAGGTTGAACAGGTCGTGCAGTATTTCAGTCAGCGATTCCGCGTCGCCACGTTTACACGCCGCTTTTAACTGCAACACCGGATACTTCAGGATTTTCTGCATGAGTGACCGGCTCATCTCTTCCAGTTTTTCCGCTTCATCAGGTTTGGCATTTTTTATAAAACGGGCCAGTTCCTCCTTGCGGATCTGCTCCAGTGTATTCTTAAGTTTTTGAATAGTTGGAGAAACGATCATTTCTTTTGACCAGTCTTCAAATTCATCCATTGCGTGACGGATGATGGCCTGAACCTGCGGGATGGAGGCCTTTCTCTTTTCCACAGCCTCGTTCGTCTTTTCCTGGATGTCGTCCAGGTTGTAGAGTACTGTGCCAGGTATTTCTTCCACGGCAGGTTCGATGCTGCGCGGTATAGAGAGGTCGATAAAGAATTTGTGCGATAAAATGCCCGCTTCGTTTACCATGGTACGCGTGATCAACGGTTCTGCGCCGGATACGGAACTGATAATTACATCTGCCTTGACAAGTTCATCCTTCAACTGGTCGATTCCGGCGAATGCAAACCCGCATTTCAACGCAAGTTTTTCCGCTTTATCAACGGTACGGTTAAGCACGGTTACGTTGTTAAGCCGCGATTCTTTCAGGTTCAGGCACACGTCCTGCCCTATTTCTCCGACACCCACAACCAGTACCTTTGGGGTACGAACGCCTGCTGTAAGGTCATCGGCCAGTTCTTTCGTGGCGTAAGAGATAGAAGCGGCACCATCGCGGAACGACGTTTCCTGCACGACGCGTTTGTTGGCAAAAAAGATCGTATGCATCAACCGGTGAAGAAACGGCCCGGCCATGTTTTCATCGGCACTCCATTGGTACGCATTTTTGACCTGACCGGAAATCTGCAGGTCGCCGACTACCTGGGCGTCCAGGCCCAGGGCTACCTCAAAAAGATGCTGGACGGTTGCCTGCCCGGAAAGCGCCGTAAAATGTTTTTCGAATCCCGCTTCAATATTCTTAATGATGCCAATCCCCTTGAAAATCTCCCTGGATAATTCCTGTTCGGCCAGATAATATACCTCGGTGCGGTTACAGGTTGAGACGACCAGGACATCCGAAGCAGGCGCGAAGTCGCGGATGAAATTCAACAGTTTTTTAGCGGCCGTTTCATTTAAGGAAACCTGTTCTCTTACCGCTACGGAGGCCGTTTTATAAGTAAGGATCAGGGCTTTGAAATTCTGTGTCATCTGGAGGTACAAAAGTATAACCTGACTGAAAATCTATCATGACAAAAGTCAACCTATTCTCAATTTAGAACCGGTATAAATAACCAGGATAGTAAACTGCTCCCCGGTTGTACGTCGGAGGATGGTATTTTGTTAGATTTATGGCGGATTTTCACCGGATTCGTTACTACATAAACATGGGATGCGCCAAAGGGCTGGATCCCCTTTTCACCCGGCCAACGCAAACGCTGGTATCAAAGGTTCATTTGGACGGATTGCCAAACCATGCCGGCCCTGCCGGAAGTGAGAAAAATTGCTGAATTTTAAGTACCGATAGATTAATACACTTACCGTTAGCTGTTATGTTCCGACTCCGCCGGGTGGTCCGGGATTTCTTTGGGTTTTCCCGGGGCCAGATCAATGCTTTTATTTTGTTGCTGCCCTTACTTACGGTAGCACTCTTTTCGCTGCCGGCGTACCGCTGGTGGCTGCGCGCGCAAAAACCGCAATTTCCGGCCGATGTCCCCCTGTTGGATAGTCTGGTGGCCGCCTGGGACCAAAAGGAAGGTAGTCCCAGCGATTTGCCCGTGGCGGATACAATTCAAAAATATCCGTTCGATCCCAACAAGGTTACTGTTGCGGATATGGCGGCGCTGGGGTTTTCGGCTGGCTTGTCGGCCAGGATTGTCCGCTACCGGGAAAAAGGCGGGCGGTTCAGGGTAAAGTCCGATGTTCTTAAAATTTATGGCATGGACACGGCGTTCTATGATGCGCTGTATCCTTTTATTGAACTGCCTGAAAAACGGGTATTCGCTGGTGAAAGCATCACCGCGAAGCGCGATGCGAACTTTCAAAAAGATTATAAAAAAGCAAAGGCACCTTTATTGATCAACCTGAATGATGCCGACACGGCGGCACTTAAAAAAATATATGGCGTCGGAGAAAAACGGTCGCTCAGGATTGTAAAGTATCGCGAGCTGTTGGGCGGATTTATATCGCTTGATCAGCTTGCAGAAGTATATGGACTGGACAGCGCTGTTATAAAAAAGCTAAGTGAACATACTTTTATTGCCCCGGATTTCATCCCGAGAAAGACGAATATCAACGTATTGGCAGAAAAAGTGCTGGCCACTCATCCCTATTTATCGGTGTCTGCCGCCAAAGCCATTGTCGCCTACCGATTTCAGCATGGAGATTTTAAATCCCTTGAGGATCTTCGGAAGATACCTATGCTCAACGATCAAACCATTCAGAAAATCAGCCCATATTTGGAGTTTAGCAAGGATGGCGCGAATAGTACGGAATGACAAAGTATTTCACGCTATTCGCATTAATCAATGACCGTGCAAGCCAAAAACATACTACAGACCTACCTGCGCAGGCTCACCAATCTGACCGGGAACAACCGTTCGCTGCTTTTGCTTCGCCTTCCGGCTGAGCAACTTATCGATATATGCGATTTCAGCTTCCTGCATGCCGACCGTTCTTTCGAAGTCATCAACGCCCTTATCGCCGGTCGTGCTAAAAAACTTTGCCCGGTGATGGACAGCCGCGTCCAGGCCAGCAATGAAGTCAGTAAAAAGCTGAAGCGCCTGCAACGCATCGACAGGTTTATTTTTGAGGAAAAAGGTTCCAACGACCTGCATGTAGGCTGGCCCTTTGTTCGTGGGAAATTCATGGACGGGACGCTCGTGCGATGCCCGTTATTATTCTTTCCCGTGTCCCTTGTTGAGGAAGGAGGGTCATGGATACTCCAGCCGCGGGAGGATGCCGGTGTCACCATCAACAAAACTTTCTTGCTGGCGTATGCTTTTTATAACAAGGTGAAACTAGAGGAAGATCTGCTGGATGTGAACTTCGAGGATTTCGACGCCGACAGCACCGTATTCCGCACACAGCTGTACCAGAGTTTAAAGGACAAGATCGAGATCAATTTCAATCCCGATAATTTTCGCGACGAGCTGGTCGCATTCGAGCCGTTCAAGAAGAGCGAATTTGAGAGCGTGCAGAAAGACGGTGAGATCAAACTATATCCTGAAGCCGTGCTGGGCATCTTTCCACAGGCAGGCTCGCAACTCGTTCCCGACTATCTTCATCTGATTGAAGAAGACGCATTCCGCGATCTGCAGGATTTCTTCGAAACAAAGTCCGCAGCGCATATGGCTGATGATACCGGCGAAAAAAAATCGCTTGCGTCGATTCGCGAAGAAAAACTCTTCACGCCGTTTACGCTGGATGCATACCAGGAAAATGCTATCCGCATGGTCAAGCAAGGTCAGTCGATCGTTGTGCAGGGCCCGCCAGGAACCGGGAAATCGCAATTGATCTGCAACCTCCTTGCCGATGCGATCGCCTCCGGAAAAAGAGCATTGCTGGTGTGTCAGAAACGCGCCGCGCTCGACGTGGTTTACGATCGCCTGAAAAAAATCGACCTCGGGGATTTTCTGGGACTGGTTCACGATTTCCGCGACGACCGGAAGGACATTTTCGCCAGGATCGCGCGCCAGATAGAAAGGGTGGAGGAGTACAAAACGAAGAACAGGAGCGTTGATGTCATCCAGAAGGAACGAACGTTTCTGCAGATCTCGCGGCGCATTGACCAGATATCCGAAGAACTGGAGGAGTTCCGCAAGACGTTGTATGACGATCACGAATGTGGTATCACCGTCAAAGAGCTTTACCTCACCTCGGATCCTTATCAGCCATCGGTAAACATCAAACAGGAGTATCACTTTTTCAATTTTAACGACGTTCCCGCCTTCGTCCGGCAGTTGAAGATGTACGCCAACTACGCGGCATGGTTCGAAGTTACCGGTCACCCGTGGCGTGAAAGGAAGACGTTTGCCATGTACTCACCGCCGCACCAAAAGGATCTTGAAAACGCGGTAGCCGATATTACCCGATACCAGAAACACCTGGCTACTGCAATCTTCAGGCTGATCGGGATTGAAATGAACCTCGGTGAGGCTGAAGCCTTCCTCGCACAGGAAGACGAAGTTGCCGGCATGCTGGCGGTTTTGAAGGATGAAGACACCTACCGTTTTTTCCAGGCGATGATCAACGAGAGCGATGACGAAACCAGCCTGCTCTGGCTCTCGAACACGGCCCGCGTAACGCTCAATTGCTTTCAGGATGAAGGCCCCGAAACCACGGTGCCTGGTGACCAGATCGGCAAACTCCAGGAAGCATTGTATGAGCGCATGGTGGCGCGCAGAAACCTGATCAAGTGGCTGCGATGGGAAATGTTTTCAGAGAACAAGTTTCTGTTGAAACGGGTGCTCGTTGCCAATGAGCTTACCTATACAAAGCCCGGATTTAAATCGCTCGAACAGAGGATCGATTGTCGCCTGAACCTGGAACATCACCTTACGGCACTGAAAGCAAAGCCATGGCTGATCGAATTGCCCGAAAACTACAACCGGGAGGAGCTCCTGGCGTGGTTTGAAAAGCAGAAGCTGGCCGTACGTGCAAAACTGGTGTTTAATGCGCTGCGGTCAATACGCAAGGCGATCAACGTACAGCGATTGTCGCGCCAGGAGTTTGTCAGGCTGCTGCAGGACCTTCGTGCCGCGGTACGCGAGATTCC
>DASPJC010000110.1:0-2663 GCA_035628815.1 Ohtaekwangia sp.
GAACGCCGTCATTTCCGCACATGCAAATGCTTCCCTACATCAGCAGGGGATACACCGTGGCGGACCTGCTGAGTATCCTGGGTGCCATGGACTATGTACTGGCCGATATTGACAGATGAAAACAAAAACAGATAAAGCATGCTGACGCGGGAAGAAATCATAGCAATAGACGAAGCCATCCATGTTGCGCCGTACAAAAAAGCGGCCTGCATCGAGGCGTTGAAAGTTGTGCAGGAGCACCGCCGGTGGATCTCGGACGAAAGCCTGAAAGACATTGCCTTGTACCTCGATATGTCGAGCGAAGAGCTGGACTCCGTTGCAACCTTTTACAACCTGATCTTCAGAAAACCGGTTGGCCGGCACATCATCCTGTTATGTGACAGCATCACCTGCTGGATCATGGGGTACGAGCAGATCCGGGAGCATCTCAAAATAAAGCTCGGCATTCAGTACGGACAGACTACGGATGACAGCCGGTTCACCCTGCTTCCCAATCCCTGTCTGGGTACCTGTGATTGTGCGCCGGCCCTGATGATCGACAACGACCTGTATAGAAATGTTACGACAGACCAACTCGATGAGATATTAAAAAAATATGATTAGGATGACTGCATAAGGAGGGAAGCTAACAATCCGGGCTGCTCCCCGGGGTAGGGCTTTAAACTGACACCAATGGAAAGACCACTAACCGGCCACATACGACAAGACCTGCGACCACTGACGCTGATGGAATATGAGCTGGTGGGCGGATACGAATCCCTGCGTAAGGTACTAAAGGGCATGACACCGCAGGCTGTCCAGGCGGAAGTGAAGAGCTCCAACCTTCGTGGTCGCGGGGGTGCCGGCTTTGCTACCGGACTGAAATGGAGTTTTGTCCCCCTTGATGCACCCAAACCAAAATACCTCATCGCCAATGCCGATGAAATGGAGCCGGGTACCTTCAAGGACAGGCTTCTCCTGGAAAGCGCTCCGCATCAGCTGCTGGAAGGGATGATCGTATCGGCCTACGCCATCCAGGCAGACACAGCTTTCGTCTTCCTTCGTTGGGCATACAAGACAGCGGCAAGGGCGATCACACAGGCCATTCGCGAAGCGTATGCGGCAGGTTACCTTGGAAAAAATATCCTCGGCTCAGGGTTCGGCCTTGAAATGCATCTCCACACCGGCGTAGGACGGTACATGTGCGGTGAAGAGACAGCCCTGTTAAATTCACTGGAAGGTAAACGTGCGACGCCACGCGCAAAGCCGCCGTTCCCCCAGGTCAGCGGACTGTTCGGCAAACCAACCATCGTCAATAATGTCGAAACACTTTGCTGTATTCCCCACATTATCAACAACGGTGCAGACTGGTTTCAGAAGCTCAGCCTTACGGGGGATGCCGGTACCAAGATCTTTGGCGTGAGCGGCAAGGTGAAGCGTCCCGGATTGTGGGAATTGCCAATGGGCGTAACGTTGCGTGAGCTGATAGAGGAGCACGCCGGCGGAATGATGGACGGCCTGAAATTCAGGGGAGCGTTACCGGGTGGCGCGTCGACGGACTTCCTCGTGGAAGAGCACCTCGATGTAAAGATGGATTACGAGTCTGTTGCAGCGGCGGGAAGCAGGCTTGGCACCGGTACCGTCGTCGTGCTGGACGACAAGACTCCCGTGGTCGGATTCGTTAAAAATCTTATTCACTTCTTCGCGCAGGAGTCCTGCGGATTCTGCACGCCCTGCCGAGAAGGTCTTCCCTGGATCGAAAAGTTATTGCACGCCATCGAAACCGGCGATGGGAGAGAAGGGGATATGAAACTGCTCCATCTGCATACCCGATACCTCGGACCCGGCAATACGTTTTGCGCCCTCGCGCCCGGTGCGATGGAACCACTGCAAAGCGCGCTGAAGTATTTCCGTACAGACTTCGAACAATACATCACAGAATACAATAACCGCCAGGCTGTGCCGGCATAGTGTAAACCGAAGTACCATGGCAACGATATTCATTGAAAACAAACCGTACGAAGTTCCTTCCGGCAAAAATGTGCTGGAAACGTGCCTGACACTCGGTTTTGACGTGCCTTATTTTTGCTGGCATCCCTCGCTTGGATCGGTCGGTGCATGCCGTCAGTGCGCGGTGAAGATTTATAAAGATGAAAATGACACCAGGGGCCGGCTGATCATGTCGTGCATGGAACCGGTGCTGGATAAACAGCACGTTTCCATTGCCGATCCGGATGCAAAGGAATTTCGCGAGCAGGTGATCGAATGGCTGATGACGAACCATCCCCACGATTGCGCCGTCTGCGACGAAGGTGGCTCCTGTCACCTGCAGGATATGACCGTAATGACGGGGCACAATTACCGTCGCTTCCGGTTCCAAAAAAGAACCTATAAGAACCAGTACCTGGGTCCCTTCATCAATCATGAAATGAACCGTTGCATTCAGTGCTACCGTTGCGTCCGGTTTTACAAGGACTATGCCGGTGGCGACGACCTGGACGCCTTTGCATCCAAAAACAACGTGTATTTCGGAAGGGCGGAAGACGGTGTACTCGAGAATGAATTCAGCGGAAACCTCGCGGAGATCTGCCCGACGGGTGTGTTCACCGACAAGACTTTAAAGGAGCATTACACGCGCAAGTGGGATCTCACGATGGCACCGTCGATCTGCCAGCATTGCAGTG
>DASPJC010000111.1:0-2465 GCA_035628815.1 Ohtaekwangia sp.
CGTATCGGGTGTCTGGAGCGCTCACGCGATAAATCCTTCCCCGGTCCAAGTCGCCGACCTGGTGGCCACCTACACCCGGATCGTACCAGTCCGCAATGAAGATTGAGCCATCGGGGGCTGTGGCAATGTCACTCGGTCGGAACCACTGGTCTTTCTGCGCTTCCACCAGGTTAACGATCTTCGCCTTGTATCCCGCGCCGTCGTTTTCGACTACATAAGACCTGACAACATTGTGGCCTGGCTCACAATGGATGAGTTGAGATTGGAACATCTCTGGCAGCATTGTCCCTTCGTAAAGCATAATTCCCGTTGGGGAACCGGAGCCCGTTTGCAACAGGTTCGGAACGACTCCAGGATCGTTTAGATGCCAGTGACGCTGGGCAATTTCTTTTTCCATGTTTGTCCTCCGTGCTGGCCAGCGGGCACCCGTCATCTCGTCGGTGAATCCATAATTGCCTTGTTCCATGACATAGTTGATCCGCACACCCTTATTGCCGTCATCATCGTTATCGGACTGCCATACAGTTCCGTAAGGGTCAACGGCCAACTCGTAGTTGTTCCTGAAATTATGACCCAATACTTCAACGTCTGATCCATCCAGATCCATACGGAAGGCCATTCCCTGCCGGAATGGTTTTCCGTTAGTGACCACTTTGCGGCCGTGGATATCAACAACAGTGTCACCGCTCGCAGTCAGTAACATTTCTCCTTCGTTTCCCATGTTAAAATACATCATGCCATCGTGTCCGAAGATAAAGGTGTGCATTCCGTGATCGTGTTGTTCACCTTTGATTCCTGTGAAGAGGATTTCCTTTTTGTCGGGGGTATCGTCTGAGTTTTCATCCGTGAAGACAAATACATTCGGGCTACAGGAGACATATATTTTGTTTCCCAACACGCAGATGCCGAGTGCCGCGTTCACGTCCGTTCCCTGATAAAACACTTTACTCTTATCCGCCACGCCGTCGCCATCGGTATCCTCCAGGATCATAATCCGGTCCCCTTCGTCCTTCACAGGGTTTTTGGGATTGAGCTGGTTTCGGTAGTTGTAGGCTTCGCATACCCAAATGCGCCCACGCGAATCGATAGAAATGTTGGTCGGGTTGCTGAACATCGGTTCAGACGCAAACAAATCAACTGCAAGTCCGTCATGTACTTTCAGGTCGTCCAAGGAGGTTTGCGGTGAGTGTTCATCAAAAGTTCTTGTATCGGAGCAGGCGCTTAAGAGCAACACCAGACAGGAGAGGGTGAGAACATTGTCTTTTTTCATAAGTCGTGGTTGAGAAAGAAAGTTACCGAATAGCGGTAAGATTGACAACTGATGCAAATCACTCAGGTGATCCCAATACGCGAACAGGTGTTTGACTTGTTCACCAGCCTATAACGGTGACATCAGGATAACACACCCGAGGTTACTCGTCCTTTTTTCTTCCTGCCAAGTCGTTAAAAAGGCTATTAAAAATCGACAGAATTAAGCTGAAGAGCAGGGCCCACCAGAAACCGCGCACTACAAAACCCGCAACCAGGTTATCGACGAAAAGGATGATCGCCGCGTTGATCACCAACAGGAATAATCCCAGGGTAATAATGGTGATGGGGATAGTAAGAACGATGAGAACGGGTTTCACAATGACGTTGACCACGGCAAGAATGAGGGCGACAATGAGGGCGGTCCCATAGTCATTAACATCAACGCCGGGCAAGAGGTAAGCGGTCAGTACCACGGCCAATCCGTTGAGCAACAGGCGGATAATCCAATTCATAATTGGATCGTAAATTCATTATTTTTAGGTTATGGAAAAAGAGCCCGGACAACTAAATTGCGAGAGCAAATTAATTGTGAGGCCGTGAAGTTTATAGGCGGGGTCATCCCATGACTTAACGTCATTACGGACTACAACCAGGATGTTGATTTATGTATGCGATTGTTGACATTGAGACGACGGGTGGGTATGCAGCAAACCATCGCATAACGGAAATAGCCATTTATTATCATGATGGCATCCAGGTTACGGATAGTTTTCATACACTCGTTAACCCTGGGAGAAATATCCCCTATTACATCACCGGACTGACCGGGATCACCTCTGAGATGGTGTTTTCCGCTCCACCCTTCAAGGATGTCGCTGATGAAATTCGCAGCAAGCTCGACGGCAAAGTTTTCGTGGCACACAATGCGCATTTTGACTACTCATTCCTGAAAAAGGAGTTTGAACAGGTGGGCATTCAGTGGCAAAGCAAAAAACTGTGCACCGTAAGGTTGAGCAGAAAGATAATTCCCGGACTTCGCTCATACAGTCTCGGTAGCCTGGCTGAGAGCCTTGGCATTAAGATAACGAACCGCCATCGCGCGGGCGGCGACGCGGCCGCTACGGTGAAGATATTTGACGAACTGCTGCAACGCGACCGCGATAGCCACATATTAAAAGCGCTGAAAAAAAATTCCGGCGAAACCATTCTGCCGC
>DASPJC010000112.1:0-2449 GCA_035628815.1 Ohtaekwangia sp.
AACACATCAACACATCAACACATCAACACTACTTATAACCCGGCACATCAATTTTTTTAGCGATTCGGAATACGGCGTTGATAAGACCCACATGGCTATACGTCTGCGGATAATTCCCCCATTGCGATCCGTCGGTCCCCACATCTTCACTGAAAATGCCCAGGTGATTGGCAAAGGGCAGAATGTTTTCCAGCGTCCTCACGGCATCATCCGTGCGACCTACGCAGGCCAGCGCATCCACATACCAGAAGGCGCATACAAGGAACGTCGCTTCCGGTTTACCGAAATCATCTTCATGGACGTACCGGTAAAACAATCCCTGGTCCGTTTTGAGCAGCTGCTCCAATGCCTGGAGATGTTTTTTTGCTTTTTCGCTGCGCGGATCCAGGTAGTTCATCGTGATCATTTTCAGGGTGCTCGCGTCGAGATGTTCTACACCCATGGCCTGCCTGTAAACACCACGCCGTGCATCATAGGTCTGCTCAATTCTTTCGCTTGCTTTTTCCGCCAGGAGATTGGCGCGTTTAACGATATCGCTATCGGTCATAACCTTGCCGATCTGCGCCGCCGCTTTACAGCCTGCCCAGTGAAACAATAATGTATACGTATGTACCTGTGTCACTTTGCGAAACTCCCACAACCCCGCATCCGGTTCGTCCATCGTCCTTTCGATCCAGTCGAGAAGACGGTCAACCATAGGCTTATAGTTGCGTTTGGCGGCGGTGGCAAGTCGCCGGTCAACATACAGCGGGACAAGTCCGACGAGTACCTGCCCGTATACATCATTTTGAATCTGTTGATAAGCTTTATTCCCCACCCGTACCGGCTGATTGCCGAGGTAGCCTTCCAGGCCGAGGTGGATCTCCTCCAGGTCCTTCTTTCCTGTCACGGAATAAAGCGGTTGCATCCGATCGGTTTCGCGCATCAGGATATTCTGAATGTATTCGAAGTAACGTTCCAGTTCATCGAAGTGTCCCATTTCGTTGAACGCCTTCAACGTATAGTAGGAATCCCTGAACCAGCAATAACGATAATCCCATGTCCGTGAACTGCCGTGGTGCTCGGGAAGACTCGTCGTGCCGGAAGCGATGATACCCCCGGTGTCCTCATATTGGTGAAGCTTTAAGACAAGCGCCGAACGTATTACCTGGTCCTGGTACAGGTCGGGTACATACGTACTCTTTATCCACGTTTGCCAGTACCGCACCGTCTTATTGATAAAATCTTCCGCTGTAGGTTTCAGGGGCGCCTCCAACGGCTCACCATAGGTCAACACGAGGTAGTGATTCCGGTTCATTACGAAAGCCTGCTCCTCCATAATGTACGACAAGGCAATATCGGTGGTCAGCCTCATCTGCATATCGAAGTTCATATACCGCAGGTGATTGCTGCTCATGGTTGTTTCGGGGGTCATTCTGCCGTAATCGCCTACCGGCCGGCAAACCACTTTTACCACCGGATTGCCTTCCAGGATCTCCAGTTTGCGGACGAGCATCAACGGCTTGAAATTCCTTTCATATTGCTGAAAACGCGGGGCGCAATCCAGCACCCTGAACTTTCCGTTCTCACATTGAAATTCGGTACACAGTACATTCGTATTGAGAATGTAGTACTGCTTGCTGGTGAATTCCCCGACCGGGGTGATTGAAAACTCGCCGCCTTTTTTCTTGTCGAGTAAAGGGGCAAAAACGAACGACGAGTCGAAACGCGGCCAACAAAGCCATTGAACACTGGCATGAAGATCGATGTAGGCAAGATAGGAGCAGTTACCTATGATGCCCATGTTGTACTGGTGTGCCGCCATTAATCCATTAGGTTGTTTAGCAATTGAATTACCTGGAGCTGCGAGGGAATGTTGTATTGTGCGAGTGTATGCCCGCTGCCAACTTTCAATGTCACGGCTTTATCGGCCAGGGCGCGAAACATATCCTCATCGGTCTTGTCATCACCGATGGCCAGCACAAAATCACTGGGCTTATCCTCCAGGATCTTTCGCGCCGCAGTTCCTTTATCAACACCGGCGACCCGGACTTCAATCACTTTATTGCCATCGATCACAGAAAGATGGCCGTTGCGGACGAGGTGATATAAATTGTCGAGCATCTCCCGCGAGCGCATAAACCCGAGGTCGCCATCCACGTTGCGGTAATGCCAGGCCAGCGTGTGACTTTTTTCCTCGACGAATGAACCCGGGCTACGTTGCGCGAAAAGATCGAGCGTCGGACGGATCTGTGGTTTCCACGACTGGTCCAAATCCGGCGTTTGCCGCCATTCTCCCGCCTTTGAGCGCATAGCCGCACCGTGTTCAGCTACAATGCTGACGGGAATATCGCGGAACCATTCACCCAGCGTCTCTGCATCACGGCCGCTGATCAGGGTCACCTCTGTGTTTGGACTCGCTGCGAGTACTTCCAGCAATGCCAGGAGATTTTTATCCGGGACGGCAACT
>DASPJC010000113.1:0-2369 GCA_035628815.1 Ohtaekwangia sp.
GCTGCCGCAATGGCTATCGCCGCGTCGGGATGCAGATGATCGATGTGACGGAAAGGCAGAAATCCGTGCAATGGCGTATCGATCGAAGGCGCTTTTGAAGCGAGGTCATAAATGCAATGATTGAAAAGTTCGACCATCTCATCTTCGTGCAACACACCGCGGTAGACGTGTGTCAGCCCGCGAAGACGATCAACATACAGTGCGGCAAGTCCGCTTCTTTTTAACGTTCCGATATCACCACCGGATCCCTTCACCCACATGACCTCGGTTTCCGTGCCAGACAAGGGGTCGATAGCCATCGCCTTGCAGGAAGTATTGCCTCCGCCATAATTGGTCAGGCGCAGATCTGCACCCAGCAAATTGGAACGGTAAATGAGCAGCGCGACCTCATCACCCGCCAGCGCCGCGGCTTTCTGATCATCCCACAGGTAGCTAACATGATTGAATTGTGTTTGTTGTGAAATTGCTGACATAACGTATAGTATTTAAGCGGTCTTTAAATTATTGTGGCAAGGAGTTTCCATATCCGACAAGGATCACGGAAGCGAGAATAGTCAGTATCCCGACCGTTATGGTGATCGCGGTCTTGGGACGAACACCTTTCCATTCTTTCAGAAATATACCCCACATGTTTGACACCAGGATGATGAAAGCCATATGCAGGATCCACGAGCTGGCGCCATTACCCAGTTTGCTTTCGCCCATGCCGTAAAAGAAAAACTGAAGGAACCAGATCGAACCGGCCAACGCGGCGAAGGTGTAATTGCGGGCCAGTGGCGTAGCGGTGTTGGTATAGTCGCCGAAAGTTTTATTGCGTGCGTTCAGGATCATACACCAGATAAAGTTCGTGGTTAACCCGCCCCACAACAGCACCACATAGGTTACGTTGTTCTGAAACAGTGGATTGAAATCCATGCGCACGGCTTCTTCAGCCAAGGGTTTCCCTGCCTCAATGCCAAAGTTGAAACATGCGCTCAGGATTCCCGATATGGTTGCGACAATCAACCCCTTGACGAGGCTGAACTCGGCGATGCTTTTCTTCTTCTGGTCTTCAGAAAGGTCGGCTTCCTTTAACACACCGGCCCTCCCGCAAATAAATATTCCCAACAGGCAAACTGCGATGCCCCACAACACCATCTGCCCGCCCTCACTGGAAAGCATCTCTGAAAAAGAAATTTTTCCCGGCTGCGGAAAGTAGTTGTAGTATATCGTGGGTATGAGCGCGCCAAACGTTGCACAGTATCCCAGTATCACAGAATTTCCCAGCGACATCCCCAGGTAGCGGATGCCCAAACCGTAGGTAAGTCCGCCAATACCCCAAAGAAGACCCATCAGGTAGGTGACCCCCAGAACGGTCGTATCGGTACGGGTAATGATGTCCGCGAATCCTGGCACTGTTAACCACGCTGCAAGAGGCGGAACAATCAGCCATGAAAAAACTCCCCCGACGATCCAATAGCTCTCCCAGGCCCAGTTCCTGACCTTCTTAAAGGGAACATAGAAAGAGCCTGAAGCAAAGCCGCCCAGGAAATGAAAAATGACACCCAGAATAACACCCATGTTTCAAAAATTAGAAGGTAAAGGCAGTACACAAGTTTACTGCGAAGTACGCTACAACCCGTCATGTACAGTCATGTTTTTCAATGCTTTTTTTTATCAAAATACAAGGGCATACGTGTGGTTTTTCCAAGGGAAAAACAAGATAGTGCAGGAGAGCTTCCGCCTGAGATTCGTTAACTTTATTCGGGCACATCATGCCTGATCTTTTATTCAAACCCTGCTCGATGGTATCCTGTACAACCGCCGCGAAAAACAAGCATTTTGGTCCCTTCAATTCCAAACGTCGTTTGCCCTGCTTCATTTATTTCCTTCCCATCTGCGCAATTGTTCTTGCACTTCAAGGTTGCCGGCAGTCTTCGCCTGCGACCTGGCCCACGATCGAACGGGAGACCCGACCATGGAGCCGGTGGTGGTGGCATGGCAGCGCACTCACACCCGAAGGCATCACGGCAGAAATGGAAGCCTACCAAAAAGCAGGTATCGGCGGGCTGGAGATCACACCCATCTATGGTGTCTACGGTGACGAAAATAATTTTGTGGACTATCTTTCACCCCGGTGGATGGAACTGCTTATGCATACGCTCCGGGAAGCAGCGCGACTGGACATGGGTATCGATATGGCTACAGGCACGGGATGGCCTTTCGGCGGTCCCTGGGTAAGTGATGACGACGCCTGCAAAAACTTTGAGTACAGGATCTACGCCTTACGGGAAGGACAATCGCTCAACGAGGCCGTTGAATTCAAACAACAACCCTACCTGCGCGCGGTCGGCAACCTTATCTATAATAGGTATAATCGTGCATTTTTT
>DASPJC010000114.1:0-3841 GCA_035628815.1 Ohtaekwangia sp.
CCTCCATTGACAGATCCTTGATATAGAAATCTTCGATGATGCTTCGGCAGGGCTCCCCCAGGCGGTCCAGCGCTTCCCCGATCCTGGCAAAGTGCTTTTCCCTTTCTTCAAAATCGACCATTTCATCGTCAATGCCGGCGAAAGTGTCGGTTTCAGGAATGCTTCCGTGCACGAGTTTTTTCTCCGCCAGTCTTTTTAACCACAGCCGGCGGCTCACTGCATACAGGTAAGTCTTGATCTTGCAGGTCAGCGTGAATTCAGGATTCTGCAGTTTCTCGTAAAAGGCGATAACCGCTTCCTGGTATACATCCTTGGCCTCCTGCTCGGTTCCGCTATTGGAGCATATTAGACCGACTACCATAGCGTAGTGCGTCTTATAAAGCTCCCTGAGCGCCACCTCATTTTTTTTCCTGATCTCCGAAACGATCAGCTCGTCAAAGTAATACGCCACTTAACAAAGTCGGTTTAATACAAATGTCTGGCGAAGGTAACCCAAAAGAAAAAACATCTTGCGTGGGTGACCTTCCTGAATTTTTCGAATTAAGGGAAATTTTAAACCTATAGCTCATGAAAAACACAATGAAAACAATTTTGGCTGCTTTATGCTTCACCCTGGTATTTGCTTCATGTACTCCTAAAACAGAAAACGCTGCTTCAGAAGGACAAGGCACTACCGAATCTGATACAACACAGGTCATCGAATCGGAGCCTGATACTGCACAGGTAGCTCCTGAAGCCGATACGGTTGCTAATCCGTAATCCGGTAATATTCTTTCCATAACAGGCCTCCTGGCAAACACGGAGGCCTGTTTTTTACTCTTTTCGCGCGCCTCTCCCTTCGACTGACATCGCATCCCATACTGTCAGCCTTCAAAAATTTGATGATTGATTCTGCTTCTTGACTAAGAAGTGCCGTGGCACTATATCCGGTTTTCAACCCCCGATCAATATGAAAAATCGCTTTTACCTCTTAATGACCGTCATTGGTGTGATTACCGTTTCCTGTTCGCGCTATGCGGAGACGGAGATGGCAGCGGCCACTAGCACGACCGCTGACGGAACGAACGCGCAATTCACTTCAGCACCGGCTGGCCATACGGCGCAACATGCAGCGCAACTGATCCGGACCGTTCAATACCGTTTTGAAACGAAAGATGTCGCGAAGACCACGGAAGCGATTACGGCGGCCATCGCGAAGTATCCTGCCTACATTTCCACATCGAGCCTGAACCAGGAACATTCGCTGCTGGAGAACCGTATCTCCATCCGTGTACAGCATGATTACTTTGACGCGCTGATGTCAGAAATTGATCAACAGGCAACGTTCGTCAATTCGCGGGAGGTAAAAACGCAGGATGTAAGCCGTGAATTTGTCGACCTCGAATCGCGGCTGAAAACCAAACGACAGGTTGAAGAACGATACATTGATATCCTGCGAAACAAGGCCGGCACCATTGACGAATTGCTGAACGCGGAAAGACAGATCGGCGCCCTCCAGGAAGAGATTGAAGCCACGATCAGCAGGATAAATTATCTCCGCGACCAGATCGCTTATAGTACAATCAATTTGGCGTATTATCAGGTTGTTCCGCATCAGCAAACGGCGGGAGATCAGGCATTGATCGGTCAAAGATTGCGGGAGGCGGTTGGCGCAGGATGGGAGGGAATGATGACCCTTGTGGTAGCCCTGACTTACCTCTGGCCATTACTTCTTTCGTCGTTGATCGTTCTCGTCGTTTTACGGCTCAGAAACATCCGCCTACGCACGGTTAAACCGTGATCCTGCAACAGCGCTCACCTGGTAAAGCAAAGCGTCGCGCAGGTACAACCCTAGCTTGGCAAGAACCAATCCCCTGCGATGGTTTTGGGCGTGAGCCATCACCGTACCAGGGCCGCGTAAATATTCGCACGACTGTACAGGGACGGTGTTTCGCCCAGCCACAACGTTGATTCAAAACCCGCTTCGCGCACCAGTTTCTCCAACTCCTTGAATGAAAGGGGGTAAGGCACCCATTCATTCGGCTGATTCATGTCGTATTCGATTACGATCACGCGGCCTGATGGCTTCAGTATCTTTTTCAATTGCTTCAGGAATAATTTTTTGGGCCCGACGAAGTGAAGTGCGTTTGCCATCAAAACGCCATCCAGATTTTTCAGGGAAAGATCGCCGCCGTTAAAATCGCCGGCGTGCGTTTCAAGGACGACCTTCGGATTTGGCAACGTTATTCCCTGCAATGCTTTGGCGTCCTTATCAACGGCAATGATCTTGCTTCCGTCCGGCAAAAGTGCAGAGAGCGCCTTTGAAAATAATCCGCCCCCGCACCAAGGTCGGCCCATACCTGTTCGGGCAAGCTTTCCAAAACTCCCTTTCTGATCAGGCCGGTAGCGACAGGTAATTCCAAATTGGTTCGTGATCAAATTGAAATCCAAGTTAAATGAAATGTGTTAGCATGTCCACGGGATAATTAACCGTGCCCCAGGGAAATTTTTTCAAACCAGGAAGGATCCCGTCAGATCTGTTTGATCGTGATCATTTTTCCCTTTTCCGCATCCCACAGTTTAAGCTGGAAGCAGCGGTACATTTCCTGTGGATGCCATGAGGTAGTAGGGACACGCTTAAGTTCCGGCATACTGTGAAAGGCGTCCGGCAACCTGTAAAAAGGTATTCGTGAATTGAGATGGTGGATGTGATGATAGCCGATGTTACCCGTGAACCATTGCATGACGGGATTCATCGTCATGTAACTGGTCGACGCGATTGCAGCATTGTCGTATTGCCAATCCAGGTTTTCGCAAAATTTGGCGCCGGGGAAATTATGCTGGCAATAAAACAGGTAAGAACCGATGGCAAACGCCAGGAAAAAAGGAACGAACCAGCTGATGAAATAGGCCGGCCAGCCGAAGTAATACACAATTGCAGCACCTGCCGTGAAATGCAATACGAGCGCTACCAGGGAATCGATATGCTTTCCGGGGCTTTGCAAAAACGACTTCAGGTTTAACCAGTATATGAACAGTGTAAAATATCCAAAGATGACGGTAAGCGGATGACGGTTGATAAGATACAACCGCCGCTCGGCGCGGGTCAGTTTCAGGAATCGGCTTTTACAGATGGTTGGGTAAGATCCTATCCCGTGTATGGTAAGTTTGGAATTATGCGTATGATGATGGTCGTGCGATCGCTTCCAGATGGTTTGAGGAGCAAGAATGAAAATGCCCCACATCTGCATGACGGTTTTCGCGACAGCCGATCCCTGGAGAATGGCGTGATGCTGATAATCGTGGTAAATGATGAACATACGCACATAGAACAAGCCGCAGGTAACAGCAGCGATCAGGCGGACAACAATGGCCAAGTCAAGAAAACTGATTGCAAGACAGACAGTCAGCGCGAGCAACGTCCCAAAGGTTTCAGTCCAGCTGCGCAGACGGTCTTCACGAATAAAGGCTTTGCTGGCCAGCAGGAGTTCCTTCGGTGTTCTCATAGGCGTTTAAACACCGAAGTTACGTAAATTAAATTGTTACATCTAGCAGACGTCGCTGGGAATCAGTACACTAGACCTTTTTGCGCGTATGTTTCCAACGCTTATGCGACCATAGCCACGGCACCGGATCGTTTTGGATATCAATTTCCAGCCGCCTGGTAAAGGTTTGCGATATGTCCCCTTCGTCCGTTGTGGCCGGATGGGCAAACAACAGTTCAGGGGTCACGTCATAGTATCCACGCCGGATGCGGGTTATTTTCATATACACAACCGGGTAGTCAAATCTGCGCGCGAGTTTCTCGGGCCCTGTAAAAACAGCGGTATCCTGGTTGAGAAAGGTGGTCCAGAATGCATTT
>DASPJC010000115.1:0-12618 GCA_035628815.1 Ohtaekwangia sp.
ATGGGACACATGATCGCCGAGGAGAATGGCCGGGTCTGCAATACAAAACGGAAAGGTTGTCTTGAAGCCTATGCTTCTGTCACCGGTATCAGGCGCACCGTGTTTTCACTTTTATCATCTTCGGTTGAAAGAAGTACGCTGCGTACCTTATCGTTTGAAGAACTGACTGGCGAACACATTACAAAAGCCGCCGCCGCGGGTGATCCGATTGCCCTTGAAGCGTTCGAATACACAGGTCGCATCCTGGGAAAAGCACTGGCCAATGCCATTTCAATTTTAGATCCCGAAGCCATTTTCGTAGGCGGAGGACTGGCCCGTGCAGGAGATTTTCTTTTCAAGCCTACTAAAAAATACATCGACCAAAATGTTTTCCCCGCATTTGAAGGAAAAGTACCTTTATTACCATCAGCGCTGCTGGATGCCAATGGAGGGCTGACCGGTGCCTGCGCAATGGCCTGGGCACAACTCAGAAACAACAAAACATGAGGGCCGAACAAAAGACAAGCTTTCACGCGATGGATAGTCAGGCTGTCATGGAGCAGCTGAAAACAACTGCTGAAAAGGGATTGTCTTCGCAGGAAGTGGCGCAGCGGGTGGAACAATATGGCAAAAACGTCATTGCGGATAAGAAGCAGAAAAGCAATCTTGAGATCCTCCTGGAACAGTTCGCCAATCCGATCATCTGGATCCTCATCCTGGCTACCGTACTGGCGTTCGCGTATGGTCATACCCTGGAAGGCTATGCCGTACTGATCGTCATTCTTGTGAATACGCTCATCGGATTTTTCATGGAAAGGCAGGCCATGCGCTCCATGGAAAAATTGAGAAGCATGGCGCGCGCTAAGGCATTGGTCCTGCGCAACGGAGAAAAAAATGCTATTGATTCCGTTGACCTTGTGCCCGGTGATATCCTGTTCGTTAAATCAGGCGACGTGGTAACAGCCGACGGCAGGATCATTGTCCAGAATAACCTCGCCCTTAAAGAAGCGGCACTGACGGGTGAGTCTGCCCACGTGGAAAAATCCGTCGATCCTGTCGTCGAAGATACACGTGTCGCCGACCAGCGCAATATGATCTTTAAAGGAACCATTGTCAGTCGTGGCAACGGCATTGCGGTTGTTGTTGGCACCGGTCCGAATACCGAACTGGGGAAGATCACAGAACTTGCGCAGGAGGCAAAGAAGGAAGTTACACCCCTTAATAAAAAACTAAGGAGCCTCAGTAAGAAACTGATCTGGCTCACCCTGATACTTGCCACATTGATCTTCGTGGCAGGGATTGCACGCGGTGAAGCGTGGCTGCTCATGGTTGAAACCGCCATTGCCCTGGCGATCGCCTCAATTCCTGAAGGCCTTCCTGTGATTTCCACTTTATCCCTGGCGCGCGGGATGCTCGGCCTCGCCCGTAAAAATGTGATCGTAAAAACGCTGGAAGCAGTGCAGACGCTGGGCGAAACAGAAGTGATTTTTACTGACAAAACCGGAACGCTTACTGAAAACGAAATGCACGTTCAGTCGGTGGCGTTCGAAGATGTCACCACAAATTTTTCTGAGGAGTCGCCTGCACCTGACAAATTGAGATCACACGAGGCGTACGGGATGTTCATAAAGGTGGCATTATTGTGCAACAACGGTTCGTTTACGCCGGGGAACGGCAAACCTGAATCATCCGGTGACCCTGAAGAAGTTGCCCTTCTGCGCCTGGCCGGAGCGTTGTCAGAAGACACCAAGGCGGTACAACACCGCTATGAACGCGTCGCTGAGCTTCCTTTCGACGCGCAGATCAAAATGATGGCGACGGTGAACCGCGTCGACGATCAATACATGGTTTGCGTGAAAGGCGCCGCGGAAGAAGTGTTGCAGCAGTGTACACAGGTCATGGAAGGTGATGCGATTAAAGATCTGGCCGATCCGGACGGGTGGAAACGCAAGGCGAACGAAATGGCCGACCAGGGTCTTCGCGTACTGGGATTTGCCTATCGTCTTGCGAAGGAAAACCCGGGGAAAGAAAACATCATCCATGACCTGGTCTTTATTGGTCTCGCAGGATTCATTGATCCCGCGAGGCCGGATGTGAGGCAGGCGATTATGGACTGCCGGAAAGCGGGTATCAAGGTCGTGATGGTTACAGGCGACCACCCGGGAACGGCGAACGCCATTGCCCGGGAAGTCGGCCTGGCGGGTGACGAAGAGATTATTAATATCCACGGCCGGGAATTGCAGGAAAATGCCGGGGAAGAACAGGTTGAACGAGCGCTGAACGCTACCGTATTCTCCAGGGTCGATCCGGCACAAAAGCTGAACCTGGTTACCATCTATCAGAAAAGAAAGATCGTGATCGGCATGACGGGTGATGGGGTGAACGATGCGCCCGCGCTGAAAAAAGCGGACATCGGTATCGCTATGGGCATACGGGGTACGGAGGCCGCCAAAGAAGCAGCAGACATGATTTTGAACGACGATGCTTTCACATCCATCGTGACGGCCGTCAAATACGGCCGGGTGATCTTCGACAATATACGGGCATTCGTCATTTACCTGCTGTCGTGTAATCTCAGCGAGATCCTGATCGTTGCCGTGGCGGCTTTTGCCAATATGCCAATGCCCCTCCTGCCCTTGCAGATACTTTTTTTAAACATGATCACTGATGTTTTTCCCGCGCTGGCAATCGGGATGAGCAAAGGCGAGGAAGAAGTTGTGATGGACAGGCCGCCGAAGAAATCGACCGAGCCCATCGTATCGCGATCGAACTGGGTATCGATCGTGTCTTACGCTATCTGTCTGACGGCCGGCGTCATCGGAGCCGAACTCTATGTTTTATCGATGCCGGGGGTTACGCCCGCTGCCGTGAACAATGTGACTTTTTACACCTTGATCCTCGCGCAACTGTGGAACGTATTCAATATGTCCCCCAGAGAAGTTCCGTTCCTGAACAATCAGATTACCCGCAACCGGTACATCTGGTACGCTCTTATCTTTTGTATCGCCGTGACGGTACTGATGAATTTCATCCCTTCGCTCCGCACGGCACTATCCCTGGTGGATTTTAACACTGACGTCCTCGCCATAATCATCGCCGCCAGTATCCTCCCCGTTGTCCTCGTGCAGCTCTTAAAGCGGGCACTCAAAATCATTCGCTAGCCATTCTCCATTCCATTCAACCCTTCATTTACTCCTCACTCATTCACTCATTCACTCATTTCTCAATCATAGAACGACCAATCAAACCCGAAGTCAACCGTATTGCGTTGCCCCGGATAAAGCGGTGTCGGCAGGTATCCGCTTTTGGTGATCAGCTGAACGATGTTGTTGAGTTTCACAAAAATACGTCCGCGCTTGATCCGTGCGCCGAAGAAGGCATCGATCAGCGCAAAATCCGGTACCTCGAAGGTGCGTTGTGTATAGAATTGCTGAATAGGCACATCATAGGCCGGCGCATAGTATGCAGACTTGTAGTGAAGTTCAATACCAGCCTGCATGTCCAGGTTGTCATTGAAAAAGATGTTTTCATAGCTCAGCTGTCCATTCGCAAAGAACTCCGGGAATTGAAGCGCGTCGCCGGTATTGGACAGCATCTTTGAATAGACGGCCTGTCCGCGGATAAAAAGGTGTTTGGCAATAGCCAGCGAAAGCCGCAGTTCGGGCAGCACAAAAACCTGTTCTCCACCCGTCTGCTCCGGCAGCACAATCTGTTCCGGGCTGGTGGGATCTGCGTTGAAGAAAACGTAGTTCCCGATGCGTGTGAAGGTGACGCCTGGCGAGAGTGAAAGTACCTTCGACCGGTAATGCAGGTAGCCATTGATCTCCGTCACGTTAACGTCGTCGAAATTGTTGTTCCATACGTCATGGCTGCCGCGGTACGCCTGTTGTAAAAACGATGGTGCGTACTGAACCTGCTTCAGCGAGGCTTCGAACCACTTACTGGCTATGCGCCCTTCCAGGCGGTAGTTACCGGTTTGCAGTATTTCGCCCCACGCCGTAATCTCCCCGAGCGAATCCAGCCGCAGCGACATCCTGCCGCCGAGGTAGTGTTCCGTGCCGGTGGTGTTGACGCGGGCAGTTCCTTCATCGAAAAGATTATAGTCCATCGAATAGCCGCGGATCGCATAGTACCCGTTATAAAAAAGCTTTAACAGATTCCCCTTGATACCAAATTCATTCCGGACGGTTTTGAACTTGACAACGTCGTTGGAAACGGCCGAATCAACTTCCGTGAAATCATAATAATCGTCAGTTTCAGGGCCAGGTCTGTCTGCAAAAGTGTTGCCCTGCCGGTAACGGTCAAAACGGTGATACACCTGAAGTGCTTTTCCGACTTCGTACTGGTGAAACAGGTGAACATTGATCCGTAATTCGTTGCTCGATGCCTCCTTCAGGTAGGGAATTGCATTGGTAAAAAAATACTCCTCGAAAGGATCTCCATCCGACTGCACGCCGCCGTATTCATCGGCCTCGTGCTTGTTCCGGCGAAAATTCAAGAAGATCCTGTAGGTACTGTCCTTTGTCTGGAACGCCGTGTGAAAGTCATAGTAATTACTCCGAACATTCCGGTCGCCCTTGCCAATGCGCTCGATCTGTTTGTCGATAAAAAGTCCGCGGTAGTTGAAGCCGATGTTCCACCGGGGGTTGATGTTACGGCTATAGGCCGCACGGGTGATGGACCTTCCCTTGCCACCCAGGATGACTTTCATGTTCGAATACGGCGACTTCGTATCGTGGTATCGGATCATTTCATCCTCCCAGTAAAGGTCGTACGATCCGAATCCCGAGGTAACACCGATCACATCGGGCACCTGGTAGTAGATGGGATGGATTGCGGTCCCGATATTACCCAGGTCCTGGTAGAAGTTATTATGCCGCTGGACATATGTGAAGCGGTGAAAATTGCGGATAGCCGTATCGATAAAGTGGTAGACAGGACGGTTCAGGAATACATCGTCCTCGAAATAATAGCGGGATGTTTTGGGGCCGTACACCTGTTTGGTGGTGTCATCAATGATCTGTGAGCCTCTTCGTCGCGGCTCCTCGTCCTGTGCGATCACCGCCAGGTTCAGGAAAACAAGACCGGCCAGCAAGGTAAGACGTCTTAAAAAATGCACGTGTAAAAATACACGCATCTGTGCAGGGATGAATACGGTGAAACGATTTTTTCTAGTTGGCACGGCTGACAGCGTTTTGCACCATGGCATCAAAATCCTCTCCATTTTTAAGGAACTCCATTTCAATCGGCAGATAGAAAAAAGGAAGGTGCTCCAGGTACTCCTGGAATAAAGGGATATCCAGTTTTACCATATCTTTTTCGGTTGTCAGGATGGAGACCGCCGGATTTTTCCCGACCCACGTGGCGATCTCCTGAAGATCGGCCCGCGTGTAAACGTGGTGATCGGGCCGGTTAAGATGGGTGACCAGGGCGAAATTATTGGCGATGTAGTCGCGCAAAGGCCCGGCGTTCGCAATCCCCGATACCAGCACTACGTCCTCCGTGAGAACGCCCTTGTGCCTGCCGAAAGCGATGGGATCACCATAGTGGATCCTGGCAAAAAAAACCGGCTTGTCTGCGTATCGTCGCACGGATTTTTCAATCGCCATGCATTCCTCTTCTGATATTTCGGGCGGGCATTTTGTGATCACGATCGCATCCGCGCGCTTTGCCCCGCTTTTCGATTCCCGGAGCCGGCCGGCAGGCAACAGAGGGTCCTTATAGAAAGGTCGGCCGTAATCCGACAGCAGCACACTGAACGATGGTCTGACCCGTCTGTGCTGAAAAGCGTCGTCCAGCAGGATGACCTCCACTTCCGGATGCTCCTGCAAAATATGCGGAATGGCGAACGCCCGGTCCTCTCCCACGGCTACTTTAACTTTGTCGCCATACTTTTTAAAAAACTGGAAAGGTTCATCGCCAATGGTTGATGCATTGTCGTCGCGGTCGGCAATACGGAGACCCCGCGTTATCCGTCCATAGCCACGGCTCAGGGTGGCGATAGTGGAAGCCGGCGATAACAAGCGGATGAGATGTTCGATCATGGGCGTTTTGCCCGTACCCCCAACGGTAAGATTTCCGACGCAGATGACAGGAAGATCGAACTTTACGGATGCCCGGAGGTCGCGGTCGTACCGGTAGTTCCGGACACGGGTTACGAGATCGAATAAAACAGCAAATGGAAAAAGTAAAATTCTTAGCATTAATTCAGCCGTTACCGGTTTAATGTCGATGTCATCCCATCCTTCCGGCCTTACCCTCAACTATCAATGGATATGCAGGGCACGTAAGAATGCGCAATAACCTGTAACTTTAAACCCGCCTGCAAAGCGCCGTAATGTATGGCCTGCAGACCGCAAACTTAAAATTCTATGTCCGCAATTATAACGATAAAAGATGTAACCGATTATCTCGAGACGGTCGCACCGAAAGAT
Organism: Ohtaekwangia sp.; assembly: GCA_035628815.1. Lineage (GTDB taxonomy): Bacteria > Bacteroidota > Bacteroidia > Cytophagales > Cyclobacteriaceae > Ohtaekwangia. Next base: position 6,414 of record DASPJC010000115.1, read on the forward strand.
TATCAGGAGCCATATGATAACGCCGGCCTGCTTACGGGCGATCCTTCATGGCCCGTCCGGGGCATCATCACAACGCTGGACTGCACTGAGGCCGTTGTCGATGAAGCCATTAACAGCGGGTGCAATCTTGTTGTGGCACACCATCCTGTTATCTTTAAAGGATTGAAAAAGCTGACCGGAAGCCATTACGTGGAGCGTGTCATTATCAAAGCGATCCGCCATGAAGTTGCTATCTATGCCATTCATACCAACCTGGACCACGTGTATCACGGGGTTAATCACAGGATCTGCGAGAAGATCGGACTGCATGATCTGAAGATATTGTCACCCAGGAAGGACACGCTTTCCAAGCTCGTGACCTTCATACCGAAGGAAGATGAAGAACGGGTAAAAGCAGCGCTATACAACGCAGGGGCCGGTCAGCTCGGAAAATATAAAAACTGCAGTTTCAGCCTTGACGGGAAGGGAACGTTTATGCCCGCTGACGATGCTGATCCTCATATCGGCGAACCCGGCAAACAGGAAATTGTCGATGAGGCCAGGGTTGAAGTGATCTTTCCGGCCTTCCTCGAGAAAACGATCGTTTCCGCCTTACGGTCAAGCCATCCGTATGAGGAAGTCGCCTATTATCTTTCCACCTTATCGAATGATAATCAGGAAGTTGGTGCAGGAATGACAGGGTTGCTGGACACGCCGATGGAACCAAAAGCTTTCTTGCAAAGTTTAAAGAACAGTATGAATTTAAACATGATCCGGCACACCCGCCCGATCGACAGGCCCGTTAAAAAAGTGGCCGTATGCGGAGGCGCCGGCAGCTTCCTCCTTCCGAAAGCGATCCAGGCAGGCGCCGATGTATTTGTCTCGGCAGATTTCAAATACCACGAATTTTTTGATGCTGACAGCAAAATCATGATCGTCGATATCGGCCACTATGAGAGCGAGATTTTTACCAAAGACCTTTTAAAAGAGGTTTTGATAAAAAAATTCCCTACTTTTGCGATCAATTTTTCAAAAACCGCCACGAATCCAATAAGCTACCTATAAATGATGGAAAATCAATCAATTGCACAGAAGCTTGAAGCGCTCGTAAAACTCCAGTTCATTGACAGCAAACTAGACGAACTCAAAAAACTAAGAGGCGACCTTCCCGACGAGGTTCAGGACATGGAAGATGAAATTGAGGGGTATAAGACCCGCCTGACCCGCTTCGAAATTGAGCTGAAGGAAATCGAAGAAGGCAATAAGAAATACAAGGAAGGCATTAAGGAGGCGGAAAAACTCATCAAGAAATATACAGACCAGCAAAAAAACGTTCGCAACAACCGCGAATTTGATGCGATCACCAAGGAAATTGAGCTTCAGGAACTGGAGATCCAGTTGTGCGAGAAAAAGATAAAAGAAGGTAAAGACACCATCCAGCAGAAGAAAGACGAGATTGAAAAGACCAACACCCTGATCAAGGACCGCGGCGATCACCTGGATAACAAGAAGAATGAACTGAACGGCATCCTTGCTGAAAGTCAGGAAGAAGAAAAAAGGCTCCTCGGTGAGCGCGAGAAAGCCACCAAAAAAATCGAAGACAAGCTACTGAAGTATTACGAAAGACTCCGCGGCAGCTTGTCCAATGGACTGGCCGTTGTTCGCGTCGTTCGCGGTGCGGCTGAAGGTTGTAACATTGTTATCCCCCCGCAAAAAATTGCTGAGATCCGCGAGAAAAAGAAAATTGTTATCGATGAGCATTCCGGTCGTATCTTAGCAGACGTTGACATGGATTCCCTCGATGAAGGAGACAAACCCAAAGCTGCCAAGACGCCCGTTACGACGCCCACCAGACGCAAGAAAGTTGAATAACATCTTATTTAGGTCATACTTAAAAAAGGCATTCCTTATCGTTTGCCTTTTTTTATGCCCGGTCCTTCTGCCAGCACAGGAATGGACGTTTGATGGGCCCACACAAAAAGCCTACAACCTTGTCCTGAACCTGCAGATCGCCGAGGCACAGGCGCTGATTGAACAGCCCGAAACCGTTCATGAACACTACGTGATGGCGCTCGCGGAAGCACTGGAACTGCTCATTACTGAGGACGGCGCACGCTATTCCGAGTACGAAGACCGGTTCGAGGCACGGCTTGACCGCAAGACCAGGCTCAACACGCCGGAAGATCTGTTCCTCCAGGCCGAGATCGGCCTGCAATGGGCCTTCGTCCACCTGAAGTTCGGCCATGAGTTCGACGCCGCCCTCAACCTGCGTCAGGCGTACCGCACCACCCAGGAAGTAAAGAAGCGCTTTCCAAAATTTCGCGCCATTAATAAAACGGCAGGCCTCCTGGATGTGATCATTGGATCGGTGCCCGAGAAATACGACTGGGTTTTGGGACTTCTGAACATGGAGGGTTCTGTCACGCTTGGCCTGGAGGCCCTGGAAAGTATCAGGCAATCCGATCATACCCTCGCATTCGAGGCTGACCTGTTGTACGCCCTTACCCAGGGATTTGTACTGCAACAGCCGGAGACAGGGCTGGCCACGGTAACGGAACGGTTAAGGGACAATCCGGCTAACCGCCTTGCATTGTTCCTGGGCGCCTCCCTGGCCATCAAAAATTCGGCAAGCGCTGAGGCGTTAAAATTGCTGAACACGCTTGAGGCGCAGCCGGCAGGTCTTCCCTTGGAGTATGCGCATTACCTGAAGGGCGAGGTCTACCTGCACCGTGGTGAATACCTCAATTCGATCTCTTCTTTTCGTTGGTTCATCAACCATTACAAAGGCCAGAATTATGTGAAGGATGCCCATTACAAAATTGGCCTCTGTTACTGGCTCAACGGCAATACGAGCGATGCACAGGTACTCTTCAGGCAGGCCCGGGTCATGGGAAAGGAGTCCAGCGAGGCCGACCGCTATGCCGCGCGAAGCCTGGCTGAAACTGAGCTGCCCCACGTCAAACTCACAAAAGCCCGTTATTTCACGGATGGTGGATACCTCGCGGAGGCCAGTGTTTTGCTGGCTGCAATCACGCCGGCAGAGCTGCCGACCAAACGCGACGCGGTGGAGTTTGCCTACCGCAATGCCCGGGTGTCGCACAAACTGCAGGACGTAAAAAAAGCGTCGGAATATTACCAGGAAACCATCCGTTTAAACGGCACCGAGCAATGGTACTTTGCACCGAATGCATGTCTCCAGCTTGGCTATCTCGCGCTGGAAGGCAACGACCGGCAAGCCGCTACATTACACTTTAAAAAAGCACTGGAGTATAAAAAACACGAATACAAGAACAGCATCGACAGCAAAGCCAAATCCGCGCTCGCTCAGCTCAACAAACGCAGGTGATCACGATCGTTATAACGCTGCAGGGAGAACATGGACCCCGTATAGTGAAGCAGGTACAGGCAAAGGTTTTCGTGATCGAACATATCCATACTTCTTAAGGGGTAGTTCAGCAGGTAACACATCAGGATGCGGATGGCGCGGCCATGCATACAGATGAGCACCGTCTTTTCATCTTCCTGACTCATGATGTGATCCATGGCGGGCTTCATCCGCCGGACAACATCATCCGGACTTTCCCCCTGCTCTATTTTCAATGCCGTATTGCCCAGCTGCCATTGCTTGAGCATGTAGTGATAGTATTCATCTTCGGCAGGCGTAATCTTCTGTCCTTCCTTGTTTCCCCAGCTGATCTCATTCAGCCCCGCGTGCGCCTCGTGCGGAATTCCAAGCGCCATAAATGCCTTCACGGATTCCTGGCTGCGCTGTAATGTCGAGGTATAGATCTTATCGAATTTTACCTGCCGGTACGCCTCAAAAAACGCCTGCGCCTGGGCCTGTCCCCGGTCATTCAGGTGCGTATCCATCCCGCTCCCCTGCACGATATTCCGCAGATTGAAATCCGTTTGCCCGTGGCGGACGAGGTAAATTTTTTTGGTGCTCAATTTTGCTTTATTTTGGCCCCGCCAGTCCGGATACATCATGTTCCGACAGGCAAAAGCAGCGCAATATTAGTTAATCGAACTCACTTACACGATTAGCGAATTACTTACGAATGGGAATATTCAAAGAATCCGCAACCCCTGAAACGCTTAATCAATGGTCACGTAACACGCTGGCCGCGAACCTGGGGATAGTATTTACAAGCGTTGGTGAAGACCGTCTCGAAGCGACCATGCCCGTCGACCACCGCACGAAACAACCCCTTGGCCTGCTGCATGGCGGCGCATCCGTCGCGCTCGCCGAAACCCTGGGCAGCGTAGCGGCATCGTTATGTGTCGACCGTTCAAGACAGTATTGTGTCGGCCTTGAGATCAACGCCAACCACCTGAAAGCTGCCCGCGAAGGGCTCGTACGCGGCGTCACGCAACCCATTCACATCGGGCGGAAAACCCAGGTCTGGGAGACCCGCATCTTCAACGAACTAAACGAGCTGGTGTGCGTTAGCAGGATAACCCTCGCTGTATTGGATAAACAGAGTTAACGTTCCATCCGCTGCATGAATAATACGCTTTCCGTCTCCAGCGCTTTGCTTTCTGAAACCGAATCAATTGACCGTATCCTTCATCATGTATCCGCGAACCAGCTTTCGGTGGCCGTCTGGAAATTGCCGAACGACCCGGTTCGCCGTCTGCTGATTTCACGGCAACCCATACGGCTGAAAAGCGAGACACCCCTTGAGGAATTGCCGCCGGGATTCATCTTCGCCCCATTCGACCGTTCAAAAGAGAGCCTGTTCCTCCGGGCGGATTATATTTTTGCCTTCGATGAAGGCACGTTGAAAGTGCCACGGTCCGCGCAGGAAATCGATGCCGTCGCATGGCTCCTGCAATTACCCCCGCCGCCAGTTACCCCGTTGCAACAGGCGTCGGGTGACCAGGCCCGGGGACCCTCAAGTCCCCAAAGCAAGGCGGCCTTCCTTCAGATGGTGACCAGGGGTGTGGATGAGATTGAAAAAGGAAACCTTGAAAAGATAGTACCCTCCCGCGCGAAGACTATCGACCTGGCGCCATCCTTCGATGTTGCTACTGCTTTCCGTAAGCTGTGCGATGCCTATCCACATGCGCTGGTCTCATTCGTCAGCTGCCCCGAAACCGGAAGCTGGCTGGGGGCTTCGCCCGAAACGCTTGTCAGTGTTGAACAGCAACGGATCTTCCGCACGGTGGCGCTGGCGGGAACAAAACCATACCTCGACAACATCGCGTTGAAGTCCGTGGCATGGACACAAAAAGAGATTGAAGAACAGGCCCTGGTAGAACGCTATGTAATCAGCTGCTTTAAGAAGATACGGGTGAGGGAGTATGAAGAACACGGACCGAAAACTGTCGTCGCCGGGAATCTCCTGCATTTGAAATCGGACTTTACGGTCGATATGAGAGCGATCAATTTTCCGCAGCTCGCGTCCGTCATGCTGGGCCTCCTTCATCCGACGTCGGCCGTCTGTGGCATGCCGCTTGAACCCGCCCGCGCATTTCTCCGGGAGCATGAGGGATACGACCGCGAGTTCTATGCCGGCTATCTCGGTCCGGTCAACATCGGCAGCGACATTCATATTTTTGTAAACCTGCGGTGCATGAAATTGCAGGACGGGAAAGCGATCGCCTACGCCGGCGCAGGCGTGACGGCTGATTCAACGCCCGAACAGGAATGGGATGAAACGGAAATGAAGTTCAATACCTTGCTCAATGTTATCTGACCAGGCTGCGTGCCAGTGTGCAGCAGGATCCGATTTCGCGCTGTACTTTTTGGATATAGACAGCACCGGGCGCATATTCGCACCGGCTTTTAAACTTAACCGGGAGATTCATGAACCGCTTTCAACCGATATACGACATTGCCGAGCTATGCGCGCAGAAAGGCATCCGGCAGGCCGTTCTTTGTCCGGGTTCGCGGTGCGCTCCCCTTACCCTTGCGTTTGTTCGGCATCCGGCCATCGAAACCCACACGATGAGCGACGAGCGCAGCGCTGCATTCATCGCGCTGGGAATGGCCCAGGAGACCGACGCGCCCGCGATTTTATTGTGCACTTCCGGTACAGCCGCATACAACTTTTCACCTGCTGTCGCGGAGGCTTTTTTCGGGCAGACACCCCTGATCGTCTTCACGGCAGACCGCCCGGCAGAATGGATCGCGCAGCACGACGGACAAACGATCCATCAACCCGGTATCTTCGGAAGACATGTAAAAGCCTCATTTCAACTGCCGCAGGAGTACGATCACCCG
>DASPJC010000116.1:0-10323 GCA_035628815.1 Ohtaekwangia sp.
TCAAGACTGGACGGAAAGGTTGTTTTCCTGGAAGGGGGCGCGCCCGGCGATACCGTGGATGCGCAGCTCACCAAGATCAAAAGCAGCTTTTTGGAAGCGAAAGTTACCACCATCAAAAAACTGTCGCCCGATCGTGTCACACCGTTTTGTATTCACTTCGGCACCTGCGGCGGCTGCTCCTGGCAGCACATCAATTATGAGACACAGCTGCGTTACAAGCAGCAACAGGTGGTCGATAATTTACAACGTATCGGGGGACTGGAACTTCCCACGTTATCACCGATCATTCCTTCCGCAAAGACGCGTTTCTATCGCAACAAGCTCGACTATACCTTTTCATCGCAGCGCTGGCTGACGAAAGAAGAGCTGGCCATTAAAAAAAATCTGCCGGAAGGAGAAACTTATAGCGGCGATGGCGAACCGGCATTGGGTTACCATATCCCGCGCAAGTACGATCTGGTGTTTGATGTGAAGGAATGTCACCTGCAACCCGATCCTTCGAATGCGATCCGCCTGGCGGTGAAGGATGAAGCGATCAAAACACAAATTCCATTTTTTGATTTGCGCAAACAGATCGGCTTTCTCCGTACCATCACCATCCGCATGGCGAACACGGGAGAAGTCATGGTGATTTTACAGGTAACATATGATGAGATGCCGTGGATTGAACAGATCCTGCGTCGGCTTGAAAATGATTTCCCGCAGATCACTTCATTTCAATATGTGATCAACGGAAAGAAGAACGATACCTTCGCCGACCTGAACATCGTAACGTGGAAAGGCAATCCCTACATCACGGAAAAGATGCCCCGACCGGATGGCAAGGGCGATCTGCAATTCCGCGTCGGACCGAAATCATTTTACCAGACTAATTCCGACCAGGCGTACACGTTGTATTTGATCGCCTGGAAGATGGCTGAACTGAAAGGCGATGAACTGCTTTATGATCTGTATACCGGCACGGGAACCATTGCCAATTTTGTAGCCGGACAGGCCCGCAAAGTGATCGGACTGGAATACGTCGCGGCGGCGATCGAAGATGCGAAAGTAAACTCCGCGATCAACGGTACGACGAACACGGAGTTTTTTGCGGGCGACATCAAAGATCTTCTGAACGAAAATTTTCTTTCCGTCCACGGTCATCCCGATGTCTTGATCACCGATCCTCCACGCGCCGGCATGCACGCGGATGTCTGCGGCATGTTACTGAAAGCCGCGCCGAAGAAGATCGTCTATGTAAGCTGCAATCCCGCCACCCAGGCCCGCGACCTCAGTATTTTGTCGGAGAAATACAGGATCACCGCGGTGCAACCGGTGGATATGTTTCCGCATACGGTGCATGTGGAAAATATTGTGTGCCTGGAGTTGAAGCAGGGCTAACAGATAAAGGGGTTTTGAATGTTTATGAGTCTTCTGTGGGCATTCGGATTAGGCATTGGGGACTAGGCATTGGGCATTAGGTATTGGGAGAGCGGGGATGGATGAGATGAATTCTATTGTGTAAAAAGGCTGCTATTCCGGGCCTTGGGGCTTAGGACTTGGGCCTTAGGAGAATGAGGGATGAATTAGGTAAATTCCATTGTTTAATAGTGTTTGATAGTTAAAAGACTGCTTTGCCTGCACAGGCAGCGCGCTGGAAGCTGACTACGGGAGTCTCTCGTTAAACAACCAAAAAGTGTCGCTCGCATAAAATTTCTTACCAAGGCCCAAGCCCCAAGCCCCGAGACCGGTTAAAATAACGCGAACGATTAAAATGTCTCTTCAATAAGCCTCTTACGCTTTTAACAAACGCTTGTTCACTGTAAAATTTTTTTTTCGTTCCGCTTGAATCCTTCAGTCAAAACGTCCAACATCGCTTTTCAAATAAATACATGCGACAAAAGTTATTAAGTGAAGGAGCAAAAGAGCTGAGTTATGAGATCCGTGAGATCGTCAAGAAGGCAGACCAGCTGAAAAAATTCGGACTTTCCATCTCCTGGGAGAACATCGGTGACCCCATTCAAAAAAATCACAAGATGCCACAGTGGATCAAGGATATTGTGTCGGACCTGATGAAGGTTGACGATACGTATAGCTACTGTGCTTCAAAAGGCATGCTGGAAACACGCGAGTTCCTGGCGGCGCAGACCAATGCGCGCGGTGGTGTACAGATTACAGCTGAAGATATTTGCTTTTTCAATGGCCTTGGTGATGCCATCGGTAAAGTGTACCAATTTATTTCGCGGACGTCGCGCGTGATCGGTCCTTCTCCCGCCTATTCCACGCACTCCAGCGCGGAGGCAGCCCACGCCGCGCACGAACCGCTGACGTACAGGCTTGATCCAAATAATAAATGGTATCCCGACCTGGATGACCTGTACAACAAGGTGAAGTACAATCCCAACGTGGTCGGCATCCTCATTATCAACCCCGATAACCCGACGGGTATGGTGTACCCGCTGGAAACGCTTGAACGTATTGTCGCCATTGCGAAAGAGTTCGACCTTTTCCTGGTGGCCGACGAGATCTACATTAACATCACCTACAATGGCGCGCGGGCATACGCGTTGTCGGAGATCATTGATGGTGTTCCGGGCATATCCATGAAGGGGATCTCGAAGGAGCTTCCCTGGCCTGGTGCAAGATGCGGCTGGATGGAATATTACAACCGCGACAAGGATGAAGACTTCAACCGGCTGTGTGCAGCACTCGACAACGCGAAGATGATCGAAGTATGCTCGACGAAGCTTCCACAGGTAGCCATACCGAAGATCCTGGGCGATCCCAGGTTCAAAACATATCGCAACGAGACGAATCAAAATATCGGGCGGAGAAGCAGGATCATTTCGGACATCCTGGGCACGGTTCCGCAGCTTACGTTCAATGAGACCTTCGGCGCATTTTATAACACGATCATTTTCCGCGACGGTACTTTGAAACCACATCAGAAAATGAACATCGCTGATCCAAAGATACGGTCGCTCGTCGAAGGCTGGGTCGACCAGGATATCCCGATGGACAAACGATTTGTATATTATCTCCTGGGCGCGAAGGGTGTGTGCGTTGTGCCCATCTCCTCCTTCTGCTCCGAACTCCAGGGCTTCCGCGTTACTCTCCTGGAAGAAGACGAAGAAACACTCACGAGAACCTTTACAGCAATACGGGATGGCATCGTAGAATACCTGGGAAGCTGAAGGTTCAAGGTTCAAGGTTCAAAGTTGGAAACCTTGAACTTTGAACTTTGAACTTTGAACCTTGAATTTATAATACGAACGTATGTTCAGCTAACACGCGTTATTCAAATTTTTTCGCTAAATCTCTTGATAGGTAATCGATTATTTGTGACAATTGTACTCGCACAGAATTTTATGACAGCAATTCAAAATATTAACGAACGCTTATTCAACCACAACCGGTTGCATAGCGTTTCTGTGCTCGTCATTATCGTACTGGTACTCGTCAAACCCGCGGGGGCGATAGTGATTTAACATAGCAAACAAAAACATCACAGACCGCCCTCGTAACCCCGGGGGCGGTTTTGTTTTATATAGGCATAACAAACTAACAGTTGTAAAAAAATATATGTATTACACGAAAGACACGATCCTTTTCCTGAATGGCAAGTTCATCAAAGCGGTAGATGCCCACACGGATCTCTACAGCCAAAGCCTTCACTACGGATTCGGAGCGTTCGAAGGAATTCGTGCATACCAAACGCAGAACGGGGCCAAGATCTTCAAGGCTACCGAACATTTCGAGCGACTGAAGAAAAGCTGCGCCCTGGTAGGTATCCCCTTCCACTACGAAACGGAAGAGCTCATCCAGGTCGCTTATCAACTGCTTCAGAAAAATGATTTTGGTGACGCCTACATCCGGCCGCTGGTTTACACCGGTGCCAACATGCAGCTCACGGCAACCAACGAAGTTTACCTCATGATGTGCGCCTGGGAATGGGACAAGTACCATGGCGATAAAAAACTGAAGATGTGCATTTCTTCCTACCAGCGGCCCAATCCGAATTCGCTGAAGATGGAAGCCAAAGTAACCGGGCACTACGTTAACTCCATCCTCGCGACCAGCGAAGCAAAGGTGCGCGGATACGACGAGGCCCTCATGCTCGACATGCATGGCAACATTGCTGAAGCACCGGGCGCCAATTTCTTCCTGGAAAAAAATAGTGTGTTGTATACCCCCTCGGTTGGACACATCCTTCCCGGCATCACACGACAAACAGTCATCAACATCTGCCGCGAACTCGATATTCCGGTGAAGGAACGGCCGATCAAACCGGAGGAACTTGAAACCGCTGACAGCGCATTTCTCTGTGGCACCGCCGCGGAAGTAGTAGGTATCGAATCCGTCGACGCCAAACCTTTTCGCAAAGAATGGTACGACAGCCTGGGTGCCACCATCCAGGAAGCATACAAGTGCCAGGTGCTGGAGAAATCGTTCAGCTACGTCATCATCTGACAACCAGATGTCCGGGGACATGAAGTATATCACAAGGATACTTCATTGCACCCGGTTATAGAGAACAGGATTTTTTAAACTATCTGAATAACTCACGTGAACCAGGAACTGAATAAATACAGCAAGACACTAACGCAGGATCCCGCGTTACCTGCCGCACAAGCCATGCTCTATGGCATCGGATTGACGGAAGAAGATCTGAAGAAAGCACAGGTCGGGATCGTGAGCACGGGCTATGACGGCAACACGTGTAACATGCACCTCAACGATCTCGCCAAAGAAGTAAAAACGGCGGTGTGGAGCACAGACCTCGTCGGACTGATCTTTCATACGATTGGTGTCAGCGACGGGATGAGTAATGGCACAGAAGGTATGCGCTACTCGCTCGTGAGCCGCGAGATCATTGCAGACTCTATTGAAGCCGTCTGCGGTGCGCAATACTATGACGGTCTGATCGCTGTCGTCGGCTGCGACAAGAATATGCCCGGCGCGCTGATCGCAATGGGCCGTCTTAACCGCCCGGCCATCATGGTATACGGTGGCACGATCGCAGGCGGAAACTGGAAAGGAAAAGAACTCAATATCATTTCGGCGTTCGAAGCGCTGGGCGAAAAACTCGCCGGCAAGCTTTCACCGGAAGACTTCAAAGGCATCGTTCAGAACGCCTGTCCGGGTGCGGGCGCCTGTGGTGGCATGTACACCGCCAACACCATGGCTTCTGCCATTGAAGCGTTGGGTATGGCACTGCCCTATTCTTCCTCCAATCCGGCATTGAGCGCAGAGAAGTCTGCCGAATGCAAAGACGCCGCGCAGGCCATGAAAGTATTGCTGGAGAAGGACCTCAAGCCGAAAGACATCATGACGGCAAAAGCTTTCGAGAATGCCATCACCGTCGTCATGGCGTTGGGCGGATCGACGAATGCCGTGCTTCACCTGATCGCGATGGCGAAGTCGGTCGGCGTAAAAATCACGCAGGACGACTTTCAGCGAATATCGGATACGACACCGTTGCTGGCGGATCTTAAACCCAGCGGAAAATACTTAATGCATGAAGTTCACCGGATTGGCGGCGTTCCGGCTGTTATGAAGTACCTCCTTTCAAAGGGATTCCTCCACGGCGAATGCATGACCGTAACCGGCAAGTCCATTGCTGAAAACGTAGCGGTCGCCAAAACGCTCGACTTCACCGCGCAGGATGTTATCTATCCCATAGAGCGGCCGTTGAAGCAGACCGCGCATTTGCAGATCCTGTATGGAAACCTGGCCGAAAAAGGCTCGGTGGCCAAGATCACGGGAAAAGAAGGTGAAAAATTCACAGGGCCGGCACGCGTCTTCAACGGCGAGTTCGAACTGGTGGATGGTGTTCAATCCGGCAGGATTAAGGCAGGCGATGTCGTGGTGATCCGTCATGTCGGACCGAAAGGCGCGCCCGGGATGCCGGAGATGCTGAAGCCCACGAGTCTCATCATGGGCGCCGGCCTTGGAAAAAGTGTAGCGATGATCACGGACGGACGATTCTCAGGCGGATCGCACGGATTTGTGATCGGTCACATCACACCCGAAGCCTTCGAAGGCGGGCTTATCGGGCTGGTCGAAGACAATGACCTTATTGAAATAGACGTTCAAAACCATGCCATCAATTTATTGGTGGATGAGCAGACGATTGCGCAGCGTAGAGCAACCTGGAAACAACCCCGGTTGAATGCACAGAATGGGATTTTATTGAAGTATGCTAAACAAGTAAAAACTGCCGCCGATGGATGCGTTACTGACGAAGACTAAAACTGCCGGTGATTTCCAGAATCACCAGGATCAGCCGTTGAAAATTTCAGGATCAGAAGTTTTGCTTCGTTCCCTGGTGGCTGAAGGTGTCGACATTATTTTTGGTTACCCGGGAGGTGCTATCATGCCGGTGTATGATGCACTGTATCATTATACCGACAAACTCACGCACGTCCTTGTCCGCCATGAACAGGGTGCGATCCATGCCGCGCAGGGATTTGCCCGCGTTTCGGGCAGGACCGGCGTTGTGTTTGCAACGTCAGGGCCAGGCGCAACCAACCTTGTAACGGGACTGGCAGATGCGCTGATCGATTCAACACCGCTGGTCTGTATCACAGGGCAGGTATTCGCACACCTGCTGGGTACCGATGCATTCCAGGAGATCGATGTGGTCAATACCACCAATCCTGTGACCAAATGGAATGTACAGGTGGCCGAAGCAAAAGATATTGCCCCGGCGGTGGCGAAAGCTTTTTACATTGCCCGCACCGGCAGACCGGGGCCTGTGCTGATCGACATTACTAAAAACGCGCAGAACGAAATGATCGAGGTCACCGAGCACAAAAAGTGCGAGGCGATCAGAACCTATAAACCGAGTCCTGTATTAGAGCCCGCCCAGGTTGACCGGGCCGCGGAACTGATCAACAGCGCCAAACGTCCATATATCCTGGCTGGCCAGGGCGTACTGTTATCCGGCGCCACGCAGGAGCTACTCGCGTTCTCGGAAAAAACCGGCATCCCCGTAGCCTGTACGTTGCTCGGCCTGGGTGCCTTCCCGACTGATCATCCAAACTACGTGGGATTCCTCGGCATGCACGGTAACTATGGCCCGAACGTGAACACGAACGAATGCGACCTGCTCATCGGGCTGGGTATGCGTTTCGACGACCGCGTAACGGGTAATGTCAGCAAGTACGCCAAACAAGCCAAGGTCATCCACATCGACATCGATAAATCGGAGATCAACAAGATCATCAAAACGGATGCCTCCATCCACGCCGACGCCGGTGACGCGTTGCGCGCGCTGATCCAGAAGTGCGATGCCAAAAAGCATGACGCCTGGGTGAAAAGCTTTCACACGCTGAACGAGATCGAGTTCAACAAGATCATTCACCGGGAGTTCAACCCGTCCGAAAAGATCACCATGGGTGAAGTGATCAACCACCTTTCCAATATCTCCAACGGTGACGCTATTGTCGTAACCGATGTGGGGCAGCACCAGATGGTGACCTCGCGTTATTACCGGTACAAGAACCCCCGGACCAATGTAACCTCCGGCGGTGCGGGCACCATGGGTTTTGCACTTCCGGCGGCCATGGGCGCCAAGCTTGCCCTTCCGCAAAAACAGGTCGTGGCCGTCATCGGCGACGGCGGATACCAGATGACCATACAGGAACTGGGAACCATCATGCAGTACAACATCCCCGTGAAGATCATGGTATTGAACAACAGCTTCCTGGGCATGGTGCGGCAATGGCAGCAGCTTTTCCACGGCAAGCGCTATTCCTGTACCGAAATGACCAATCCCGATTTCGTGAAAATTGCGGGCGCATACGGCATTCCGGCGCTGAAAATAGAACACCGCGACGACCTTCAGAACGGTATAAAGACCATGCTGGAATCGAAGACATCGTTCTTCCTGGAAGTGGTCGTCGGTAAAGAAGACAACGTTTTCCCCATGGTACCGGCGGGCGCAGGTGTGGCGGATGTATTACTGGAAGCGCCGAAAATCTAACGAGGGCTATAAGCGGACATCCAAATGCCGCTGAAAATATGATGGATATGAAACAAGATTTCACTTTAGAAATTCATTCGGACAACAACTTTTCGGTGATCAACCGGATTGTGAATGTACTGAACCGGAGAAGGGTCCGCATCAAGAAACTCATCGCGCATGAAAACGAAGACGACTTCAAGCGCGGTGTCGCGGTACTCCTGCTCCATACAACCGACGACATGATGGAGAAGGTTAAACACCAGCTGGAGAAACTGATCGAAGTAGAGCAGGCATTGTACTACAAAGGCACCGAACTCTATTGCGAGCTCAGCGTACGTCATCACGAACAAATCGTCAATTCATAAAAAGAAAACAATCGGCATGCGAAACGTGCCGTAGAACAAACCAATTAAAATTTAAAACAGAAATACAATGGCTAAGATTAATTTCGGCGGAGTGATCGAAGAGGTCGTAACACGGGAAGAGTTCCCCATGGAAAAGGCGCTCGAGGTACTGAAAAATGAAACCATCGCGATCATCGGGTACGGCGTTCAGGGGCCTGCACAGGCACTGAACCTCCGCGACAACGGGTTCCGGGTAATTGTCGGACAACGCAAAGGTTCAAAAACCTGGGATAAGGCAGTCGAGCACGGCTGGATTCCCGGCGAAACATTATTCGAGATCGAAGAGGCTGCCAGGCGCGGCACGGTCATCGAATTCCTGCTATCTGACGCGGGACAAATCGCATTGTGGCCCACCATCAAGCCATTCCTCACCAAAGGCAAAACACTGTATTTTTCACACGGCTTTGGCATCACGTTCAAGGATCAAACCGGCATCATCCCGCCCGCCGATATTGATGTTGTCCTCGCTGCACCAAAAGGATCCGGTACTTCGGTACGCAGGCTGTTCCTCCAGGGCAAAGGGATCAACTCCAGCTACGCCGTCTTCCAGGACGCCACCGGTAATGCAGCGCAAAAAGCGATCGCGCTCGGTATTGGCGTAGGATCCGGCTACCTTTTCGAAACGGATTTCAGGAAAGAAGTATTCTCCGATCTCAGCGGCGAACGCGGCACGCTGATGGGCGCTATCGCCGGGATCTTCGAAGCACAATATGAAGTACTGCGCGCCAATGGCCACTCACCTTCCGAAGCCTTCAACGAAACGGTTGAAGAACTGACTCAAAGCCTGATGCCCCTGGTGGCTGAAAACGGCATGGACTGGATGTACGCCAACTGTTCCACGACCGCACAACGCGGCGCCCTGGACTGGAAAAAACGTTTTAAAGAAGCAACACTTCCCGTCTTCAAGGAACTTTACAACAGCGTCGCTACTGGCCAGGAAGCAAAACGCACCATCGACACTTGTTCCAAGCCCGACTACCGTGAGAAGCTTGCTGAAGAATTGAAAGAACTTCGCGAAAGCGAGCTCTGGCAGGCCGGCGCAGCGGTCCGCAAACTGAGACCTGAAAAACAACAGGTCGAGGCAAGCATGATCAATTAATACGACCCTGGTGTCTCCTCACCAGGCAGTTACGAAACAACCTACCCCTCTCTCCGGAGAGGGGTTTCATTTTTTATGGCACAACTAAAGGAAAATGAACTGGATATCACCGGCGCCGCGGAAATACTAAAATCGGTGGTGCTGAAAACGCCGTTGCAATTCCATCGGAAATTATCAGAAAAATTCAAGGCCGAGATCTACCTGAAGCGTGAAGATCTCCAGATTGTGCGGTCCTATAAACTCCGGGGCGCCTATAATCTCATTCAAAGTCTTTCGGAAGAACAGCGCAAGCCGGGCGTGGTATGCGCCAGTGCCGGCAATCACGCGCAGGGTGTCGCGTTTGCCTGCCGGTACCTCGGCATCAAAGGTGTTATCTATATGCCGGCCATTACACCGAAACAAAAGATCAACCAGGTTAGAATGTTCGGAGGCGACAACATCGAAATTGTCCTCACCGGCGATACATTTGATGAATGCCAGTCGCAGGCACTCGAATTCACCCATAAGAGTAACCGCGTCTTTATTCCGCCCTTTGATCATCGGAAAGTGATCGAAGGACAAGGTACTGTCGGCAAGGAAGTGCTGGACGAAACCACGGGCATCGACTATATTTTCGTTCCCATCGGCGGCGGCGGTTTGTGCGCGGGCATCGGTCAGTATTTCAAAAAGCATTCACCGAACACCAGGATGATCGGTGTGGAACCCGCGGGTGCGCCTTCCATGAAAGAGGCACTTCAGGCTGGCAAGCCCGTGAAACTTGAAAAGATCCAGCGCTTCGTCGACGGTGCTTCCGTACAGAAGGTCGGTGACCTTACCTTTCCCCTCTGCCGGGAAGTGCTCACGGACATGCTGCTGGTACCCGAAGGAAAAGT
>DASPJC010000117.1:0-7739 GCA_035628815.1 Ohtaekwangia sp.
CATTGATCCTCCTGTTGCGGTAGGCTTCATAGCTGCGGGCCGTGATATAGTATGGATAAGAGGCATCCACAGGATATTGATTGGCGGAACTGACAAATCCGCGTACCGGGTTTTTATCGGCTACATGCTGTTCATCCGGAATAAAAGCCTGCCAGCCACTGCTGCTTTTACTGCCATCAAGTACGAACTTCCCTTCCAGCGCCCGCCGCACGGGATACCGCCCCTGGATACGCATGGCGATGTCACCCGACACCGAAGCAAAAACAAAGTTCTGTGCGGGCGAAGCAAAATGACCGAGCGCAACAACATAATCGCCGTGATTTTTTGCGCGGTTCAGTTTGTAAAATGTCATGATTTCGTCAGACCGGTCATGGGCAATCCAACGGAACGCATAGTGCTTCAGATTGTCGCGACTGCCAAAATGTTCATCATAGGTAACGGGCCCCCAGCGGGTGTACAATACCGTGTCATAAAATACGTCGCCACCCCGCACGTTAAATGCTTCCACGATTTTTTTGGTGTCGTGCCACTGACCGTCTACCATATATTTGTTTTTCGCGCTGTCCTGGAAAGAGATCTTGTACCAGTCGACAACATCGCGCTGCGCGTTGGTCACACTCCAAGCGATGGAGTCATTGAAGCCGATGATAATGCCCGGTGCGCCCGGCAGCGACACACCCATCGCATTGATGCCGGGGGCGTGCAACTGGATACCATACCAGATGGAGGGCAGGGTGAGGTTCAGGTGTGGATCGCCACACAGTATCGGTGCACCCGTGGCGGTCTTGCTTCCGCTGATCGCCCAGTTATTGCTCCCGTTGTTGGGATTCGGGGCCGGGCGTTTCTTGACGCGGATCAGCTCGTCCGGGAGCGCTAACGGCACGGTGTCGAGGGTGACGGGATCGAATTTCCAACCGCCGGGGTTGTCGACAATGGGATCACCGGCGCCTTCAATATCCGGGTAGAGGAGTTCGACCATTTCGCTTCCAAACAACTTCAAAGCGTTGGTCATCTCCATGTCCTTGTCGCCCATGTTGAGCGTCTGCGCCATACTTTTCAGCAGCAGCGCACACTTCAGGCTCGTCCAGGGTTCAGGTCTGTAATCGAGAAGTTTATATTCAAACGGAAGATCCTCATACGACAGGGAGGAAATATAATGATTGATGCCTTCCGTATACTTTTCCACCATCATGCGTGAAACGGGGTCCGCTTCCATGGCCTCGCGTGCTTTTTCCGCGCCGTAAACCATGCCCAGTCTCCTTTGTCCACGGTCGTAATTCAGGATCGCTTCACTGCCGATGATCTCCGAAAGACGGCCGGACGCGGCGTGTGTCTGAAATTCCATCTGCCAAAGGCGGTGCCTCGCCGTGATGTATCCCTGTGCCAGGTAAAGGTCTTCGTCGTTAGTCGCAAAAATGTGTGGGATGGCGAGACTGTCGAATACAACGGTCACTTTTTCTTTCAGGCCGGGAATATGCAGCACTTCCGATATGGTGCCGTCTTCAGATTCAATATTTTGCCAGAAGCCTTCAAAGGGATCCATGAATTTTCCGAGTGGTGGAAGGCGGGTCGGGTCAAGTTGCCAGCTGTTGTTCAATCCATAGATCAATAGCAACGTGATGATCAGGCATACTGTAAACTTGAAAACTTTCATGCACCCCGGGGTTTGAATGCTTTAAAGTAAAAAGCTTTTCCTAATTTTCGCCTGAAATCCGGAATTTAAATCGGATCCAAACGTTTGAAACAGATCCTTTCAAAGTATTCAAAGGAACAGGTCAAGAAAGCGGAAGCGATCAGGGCAATTTTTTTTGATGTTGACGGTGTGCTTACGGATGGCCGCATTATTTATGATGAGACGGGGCGGGAGATCAAGAACTTCAATGTGAAGGATGGGCAGATCGTAAGCTACCTGAAAAAATCAGGTATTATAACGGGTGCGATATCCGGCCGTGATTCACCTGCCACCAGCAAGCGCTGCGCAGAGCTGAATATTGATTTTTGCCACCAGGGTATTCTTGACAAAGCATCCGCATTTGAAAAACTTGCCCGGCATTATCAACTGAAGACGCGGGAGATCGCATTCATCGGCGACGACATCAACGACATAGGTGTATTTAAGATCGCCGGTTTCAGTGCGTGCCCTGCCGACACTTTCGAATACATCCATGATAAGGTGACGCTTGTGACGTTTGCCAAAAGCGGGAGAGGAGTCTTACGCGAAGTAGCGGACCTGGTGCTGGCGGCAAAGGGTTTAATGTCAAAGATTGTGAACAGTTGAAAACTTATGGAGAAATTCAAGAACAAGGTATCGATCGGCAATACGATCACGCTCGGGGGTGATCGCATGGTACTCTTCGGTGGTCCGTGTGCCGCCGAGAGTTACGACATCTGCATGGAAACGGGCAGCAAGGTGAAAGCCATCTGCCAGTCACTGGGGATCGACTATATTTTCAAATCATCTTTCGATAAAGCTAACCGTACTTCCCTGGGATCGTACCGCGGGCCGTCCATAGAAGGTGGACTGGAAATTCTTGCGCGCGTAAAGAAGGATCTCGGTGTTCCCATTGTTACCGACGTTCACGAATCGTATCAATGTGCCGAAGCAGCGGAAGTTGCTGATGTATTGCAGATCCCGGCGTTTCTATGCCGTCAAACAGACCTGCTGAAAGCGGCCGCACGCACCGGGAAAGCCGTCAAAATTAAAAAAGGACAGTTCATGGCGCCGGAAGACATGAAGTATGCGGTCGACAAGGTGAAGGGCGAAGGAAACGACAATGTCTTTCTTACCGAGCGGGGCGCCAGTTTTGGTTATCATACGCTGGTCGTTGATATGCGTTCGCTGCCCATCATGCGCCAGTTCTCCCCGGTGATCTTTGACGTAACGCACTCCGTCCAGCAGCCCGGGGGCAAGGGAGGATCGTCGGGAGGCCAGCGCGAATTTGCACCCTTCCTGGCCCGCGCCGCCGCCGCCGCGGGTGTCGACGGGTTCTTCATCGAAACCCATCCCGCCCCCGAAAAAGCCCTGAGCGACGGCCCGAACATGGTACCACTGCATGAAATGGAAGCGTTTTTGAAAATGCTTAAGAAGTACTGGGACTTGGGTACAAACGATATTTAGTGTTCGGCCCTTTTAATTTTTTTAAGGGATGCATAGCCTGGCTTCGGTTTTTACGGCATTGGGCCTCGGGGATTGGGCATTGGGGCTTAGGCAATTTGGGGAATTGATTTAAAGTTTAACGTCATTGTTCGGCCCAGTATCCATCTACCATCCAAAAAGTCCTTCCTGTAGCGCAGAATTCTGTGCCGCAACACCCGGTACAAATGTGATCCTGAATTTTTGACCCGGGTTTGCAGAACCAAACGTTTGCGGCGTCTTCTGAAGCCTTTTTATTAATTTTTGAAACCTCTTCTCCAGTATCCAGCATCCAGAATCTTCCTATGAAGTCACGTAAACAATTAAAAATCAACCAATATCCAACCTCCAATATCCGGCCAGCTAAATTCCTCCTCTTCCTTGTAATTTGACTTCAAAATAATACCTTTGCCCCTTAACTCTACAGGATTAGTGGCTTTAACTTTCCACCAGGTTTTCACACTTACTGTTGTGGTTTTCCTCGTTTTTGCCCTGTACAGGGAGCTGTTCAACCCGGCGTTGACCTTCTTCATCTGTACCGTAGCCCTCTTGCTGGGCGGCGTTATTACACCAGGCGAAATATTAAAAGGATTATCCAACCAGCAGATCATTCTCATTTTCCTGCTGGTGCTGGTCACCGCCGGCGTCCGTGCCATTTACGGGACCGAGATCTTTGCCCGGCTTTTCAATCCCAGGCTGTCGCCCAGGGCCTTCCTGCTCCGGATGATGGTGATGGTATCTACCGTATCGGCATTCCTGAATAATACGCCCATTGTGGCGTTTATGATCCCTTATGTCAAGGACTGGGCGCAACGGACCGGCAATCCGGCGTCAAAGTTCCTGATACCACTTTCGTTTGCCACGATCCTTGGCGGGATGATCACCGTGATCGGGACGTCGACCAACCTGGTTTTGGCGGGACTTATAGCGGAGTATAAGCTGCCCCCGCTGCATTTTCTCGACTTTTTGTACCTCGGAATTTGCGTGACGATCACCGGGTGGGCATACCTCTATTTTATAGGCTTCAAACTGCTACCTTCCAATCCAAATGAGATTGACGAGCTGCGCGAGAATGTTAAGGAATACATCGTCGAGACGGAGATCAAGCCCGGCTCCAAGCTGATCGACAAAAGCGTTAAAGACGCCGGCCTCCGGAACCTGCAGGACGTGTTCCTGGTAGAGATCATCCGTGATGAAAGGGTTATTTCGCCCGTTACACCCGACGAAGTGCTGGAGCAGGGCGATCTGCTTTTCTTTTCCGGAAACACGCAGTCCATTTATACCCTGATCCAGGAAGACAACGGGTTACAAGTTCCCAAACAGGAGAAACTCGAGGTGGAGGGGCAGTTCAATTTCGCCGAAGCCGTGATACCGGCCAATTCGGAGTTGATCGGCGTGCGCATCAAGGATTCAGACTTCCGTAAGAAGTTCAATGCTTCCATCATTGCTATCCATCGCAACGGTAAGCGCGTACCGGGTAAAGTCGGGGAGATGCAGCTGGCGGGCGGGGACTTTTTATTGCTGCTGGCCAGTGGGAATGGTGAAAACCGGAACCATGAAAAAGATCTTTTCTTCCTTTCCATACCGAAGAAAATCAAGCGTGCGAAAAATAAATGGTTGGGATGGTTTGGCGCAGCAGCTTTTGTGCTGTTGATTTTGGGTATTGTCGATGTGCTGCCTTTATTTAATGTATGCCTGGTGATCCTTTCCGGCCTGGTCCTGGTAGGAGCGCTCAATTTATTGGAGATACGCCGTGAACTCGACCTGAGCCTGTTAATGGTACTGGTATGTTCCCTGGCCCTGGGGGTGGCATTGGAAAAGTCCGGCACGGCCGACCTGCTCGCAACCGGGTTGATTTATTCCGCCAAATCGCTCGGGGCGGTTGGTGTACTGGCATCGCTGTTTATGGTAACGATCTTGCTGACGGCGCTGATTACGAACGCCGCGGCGGTGTCCATCGTTTTCCCAATTGCGATGTCGATGGCTGAGCAGCAGGCGTTACCTTATACACCATTTTTCGCAGCCATTGCATTCGCGGCATCCGGAGATTTCATGACACCGATCGGTTATCAGACGAATCTCATGGTATATGGACCGGGCGGTTATACGTTTCGTGATTTCTTCAGGGTCGGCCTTCCGCTTACCCTGCTTTATGTTGTAATTTGCATCGCATTTATTTCATTTTATTATGGTCTCGGGTAAAGTGGAGAATATCTATCCTATCAAGACGAAAGTCAGCAAAGAGCAGCGTGAAAAGCTGATGGGCCAGCAAGCTACATTGCTTTGGTTCACAGGGCTTTCAGGCTCCGGAAAATCGACGTTGGCCGTACAGCTGGAAGCGCAGCTGCATGCGTTGGGCTATAAAACGTATTTGCTGGACGGTGACAACATCCGGGCGGGATTGAATAAAGATCTTTCATTTACCGATGAAGGCCGTGTGGAAAATATCCGCAGAATAGGGGAGGTATCCAAACTATTGCTGGACGCCGGTGTTGTTGTATTATCGGCGTTCATTTCGCCATTCCGTGTTGACCGCGAACAGGTAAAGCAAATCGTAGGCGCCGGAAACTACGTCGAGGTATTTGTCGATGCTCCCCTGGAAGTCTGCGAACAACGCGACGTAAAAGGCTTGTACAAAAAAGCGCGGGCCGGCGAAGTAAAGAATTTCACGGGCATCGATTCCCCGTATGAATCGCCCGAACACCCCGACATTCACATTCCCACGCACCAGCTTTCACTCGATCAATCGATTGAAAAGCTGCTTAAATCTATTTTGCCCAGGATAAAATCCTGAAACCCGACAACCGTAACCTGTAACTTGTAACCTGTAACCTGTAACTTTGAACGATTACCATGAGCCAGTACTATTTAAGTCATTTGAAAGAGTTGGAATCGGAAGCCATCTACGTCATCCGTGAAGTGGTAGCGCAATTTGAAAACCCGGCATTGTTGTTTTCCGGGGGAAAGGACTCGATCGTGCTGGCCTACTTATCGCGCAAGGCTTTTGCTCCCGCGCGCATACCCTTTCCGTTGGTACACATTGATACCGGGCACAACTTCCCGGAGACGATGGAGTATCGCGACTGGCTGGTAAACGAGCTGGGTGTGCGCCTGGTCGTGGGTTCGGTACAGGAGAGTATCGACAGTGGTCGTGCAAAGGAAGAGACCGGATGGAGCGCCAGCAGGAATGCGCTGCAGACCGTAACGCTGCTGGACACGATCGAGAAAAACAAATTCGATGCAGCGATGGGCGGTGCGCGGCGTGATGAAGAAAAGGCACGGGCGAAAGAACGCTTCTTTTCCCACCGCGACGAGTTCGGCCAATGGGATCCGAAGAATCAACGTCCTGAGTTGTGGAATATTTTCAATGGACGCAAACACCAGGGCGAGCACTTCCGCGTGTTCCCGATCTCCAACTGGACGGAAATGGATGTTTGGCAGTATATTTATTCAGAGAACATCCCTATCCCGAAATTGTACTTCTCACACGAGCGTGAAGTCATCGTGCGTGATGGAGCGATTCTCTCAACGTCGCCGTGGTTGAAGTTAAAACCCGGGGAAGTTCCCGAGAAGAAGGTCGTGCGCTTCCGCACCTGCGGCGACATGCCCATCACCGGTGCCGTGGAATCCGATGCCGATACGGTCGAAAAAATCATCCTCGAAGTGGCGGCCTCGCGTAAAACCGAACGCGGAACCCGCGCCGACGACAAGCGCTCCGAAACCGCCATGGAAGACCGCAAGAAGTCAGGATATTTTTAGGTTACAAGTTACAGGTTACAAGTTCCAGGTTGTGAATGCCTCAACCTAACCCTTAACTTGCAACTCACAACCTGTAACCCGAAACCTGTAACCTGTAACCAACACCATGGCGACGATTAAAACTTTTGAAGAACTGGAGGTTTGGCAGGAGTCCAGAAAATTGTCAAAGGAGATATATGATCATACGCAGAAGGGCAGCTTTAAAATGGATTATAGTTTGATAACACAAATCAACAAATCGACGGGATCAATTATGGATAATATAGCTGAAGGATTTGAACGCGACGGTACCCGGGAATTTGTGCAATTCCTGTCGATCGCAAAAGGATCGTGTGGCGAAGTGCGATCCCAATTACACCGCGCTTCAGACCGTGGCCACCTTAGTCAGGATGATTTCCTGATCCTCCATGAACAGTGCCTGAAAATCATCAGAATGATCCGTGGCCTCATGCGCTACCTTCGCAGTACCGACATGAAAGGCTTCAAATTCGAAGACACGTCAGACACATACAACCCAACCACCCCGTAACCCGTAACCTGTAACCTGTAACCTGTAACTAGCAATGAGTTCTAACCTAAATAACCAGCTCCTCCGTTTTACAACCGCCGGCAGTGTCGATGATGGAAAAAGTACTTTGATCGGCAGGCTGTTGTATGACAGCAAGTCGATCTTTGAAGATCAGCTAGAAGCCGTAGAAGCCTCCAGTGCGAAGAAGGGTTTCGATTACGTCGATCTTTCGCTGCTGACTGATGGTTTGAAGTCTGAGCGGGAGCAGGGCATCACGATCGATGTTGCCTATCGCTACTTTGCAACACCGAAAAGAAAGTTTATCATCGCCGATACCCC
>DASPJC010000118.1:0-4740 GCA_035628815.1 Ohtaekwangia sp.
CGCGGCAAAAAAAGCAGCCAAAGAAAAAGCGACAAACATCTTAAAGGATATTAAGGCAGGCGCCGATTTTGCCAGCAAGGCCCGTGAGTTCAGCGAGGATCCTTCCAACGCGACACGCGGGGGTGACCTGGGCTGGTTTACTTCCGGCATGATGGTTAAGCCGTTCGATGACGCCGTATTCAATGCGAAAAAAACCGGTCTCGTCAATGAAGTTGTTGAAACGCAATTCGGTTATCATATCATCGATGTGACACAAACCAAAACGAACAAGGCGTTTTACCTGGCGATCGTGGAACGTCAGATCCTTCCCAGCGATGCCACCACCAACGAAGCTTTTCGCAAAGCAGAAAATTTTGCCGCCGGTTTATCAGGACTGGAAGAATTTGAGCTGAAAGCAAAGGAAATGGGACTTCAGGTAATGGAAGCAAAGAATGTTCTCGCCGGCGACAGGAGAATCGGAAACTTGCCGGAGGCGCGTTCGCTGGTGCAGTGGCTTTTCAGGGATGCGTCGGAAGGCGACATTTCCCAGGTGTTCGAGCTTGACGATGAAAACGTTGTTGCGATCATGACAGCTGAAGTGAAAAAAGGCAGCAAACCGCTCGACGCTGTGAAAGATCAGATCACACCGGAAGTACAAAAAGAGCTCAAGGGCAAAGCCATTATTCAGAAACTCAGCGGGCTGACAGGCACGTTAGAAGAAATGGCGAAAGCTTTTGGGTCCGATGCAAATGTGTATAGCTCAAGCGATCTCCGCCTCAGCAGCAATGCCCTGCCGTCGGTTGGTTTTGATCCGGTCGCAGTCGGTGCAGCTTTTTCCCTCGAAAGCGGCAAGCGCTCAGCGCCTATAGCGGGCGACAATGGTGTCGTGATCATGGAACTTCAGAACAAGACCATCGCGCCGGCCCTTGATGATTACAGCACTTACAGGACACAGCTCCAGCAGAGCAGCCAGAACCGGAGCAGCTACAGCATTGGCGAAGCAATGAAAGAGTTTGCGGATATCGAAGACAAACGGTACAAGTTCTTTTAGTCAAATTACTTTACGTATTTAGCAACGCCTTCCAGGTTTGGAGGGCGTTACTTTTTTTATATGGATGAAGCATGGATCGCCGGCTTTCGTGAAAAACTGGATCAGCACCACTCCTGGCCCTCCCTCTATATTTTCAAATTCATCGTGCCGACGGGCAGAGAACAGGAAGTCAAAAACCTTTTTCCGACCCACACGGTAACCGAAAAACTTTCCCGGAATGGCAATTACGTGAGCCTCACCGCGCAGATCATGGCGCCTTCAAGTGATGCCGTGATCGCGATTTATGTTTCCGCCTCCAGGATCGAGGGGATCGTCGCCCTTTGAAAATGCGATCATGCCTTATCGGCCGGCATGACCGTTGCTTAGCCATTTTCACAAAAAAATTGTAACTCGTAGCATAAACCTTTTGCTATGGAATGGATACAAGAAGACAACCGGCTTAAGAAAACATTCAAGTTCAAAGATTTTACGGAAGCATTCGGATTCATGACCAAAGTGGCCCTGGTGGCGGAGAAAATGAACCATCACCCGTCGTGGACCAACGTATGGGATACTGTAAGCTTCGAGTTGTCGACTCACGATGCCGGTGATACGGTTACTGAAAAAGATAAAGTTCTCGCCCAAGCCATCGACGCGCTTGCCAAGTAAGGTAGCTGTGCCGTCATTACTTTTAATACATTTCCGTTCCGATGCCTGAGCCCAAACCGGTTTCGCTTTACATCATTCCCACCCCCATTGGCAACCTGGCCGACATTACGCTGCGTTCGCTGGAGCTGTTAAAGTCGGTCGACCTGGTCCTGGCCGAGGATACCCGAACGTCCGGCATCCTTCTCAAACATTACGGCATTTCCAGACCGCTCCAAAGTTTTCACAATTTCAACGAACACCGGATCGTCGAAAGCCTGATCCTCCGCATGAGGAACGGCGAGGTTATGGGCCTTATTTCCGATGCCGGTACGCCCGGCATTTCTGATCCCGGGTTCCTGATCATTCGTGCCTGCCTGCAAGCCGGTCTGGAAGTAATATGCCTGCCCGGCGCTACCGCATTCGTGCCCGCGTTGGTTAAATCCGGGTTACCCTGTGACAGGTTTGTATTTGAAGGGTTTCTTCCGCATAAAAAGGGAAGACAGACAGCGCTGAAGCGATTGGCGGATGAAGAACGTTCTATGGTTTTTTATGAATCGCCGCACCGGCTGCTCAAATCGCTTGAGCAGTTCATCACAATCTTTGGCGGCGACCGGCAAGCTTCGGTTTCGCGTGAGCTGACAAAAAAATTTGAAGAGACGATTAACGGGTCATTGGCAGATATCCTCGCCCGGTTCACAACGCGGGACGTCAAAGGAGAAATCGTGATCGTTGTCGCGGGGAAACCCGATGCATAAGCATTCTTTTTATGCCGTATTTACCTTTCACAAGCGCCGGCTTTCGCTGAATCATCCTTATATTCACAACGGCATCAAACCGCATCAAACCGATGAATCTGGCGAATATTCAAAAGAACGTGAACGCACTGTGTGAGGAGGTTGGAGAATTTATCCGCAGCGAAGGCGAAAGCTTTGACCTGAGTCGCATTGAGCAGAAGAACAGTTTCAACAATCTCGTTTCCTATGTTGACAAAGAAGCTGAAAGGAAACTGGTTGAACAACTCGGTAAGTTTTTGCCGGAAGCTGGCTTTATTACGGAAGAAGGAACGGTACAGCAATCGCACCAGCATGAATACAACTGGATCATCGACCCGCTGGACGGTACTACAAACTTTCTCCATGGACTGCCCATTTATGCCATCAGCATCGGGTTGACCCACAAAAACACGCCGGTACTTGGGGCAGTGTATCACGTTATCCGGAAAGAATGTTTTCACGCGATCAAGGACGGCCCCGCTTATTGTAATGACGCTGAAATCCGCGTATCAAAAGTCCCCACGCTTGCAGAAAGCCTGCTGGCCACAGGATTTCCTTATTATCATTCAGAAAAGAAAGATGTTTACCTCGACATCATCAAAGAATTTCTCGCTTACACGCATGGCATCCGGAGACTGGGCAGCGCAGCGATCGATCTTGCCTACGTGGCCTGCGGACGGCTCGAAGGATTTTTCGAATACAATCTTAATCCATGGGATGTGGCTGCAGGTGCTTTCATTGTCCAGCAGGCAGGCGGAAAGGTCACCGATTTCAAGGGAAAAAATAATTTTCTGTTCGGCGGCGAGATCTGTGCCGCGAACGGATCAGTGCACCATGAAATGCTGACACTAATCAAGGAAAGATGGGACAGCATGTAGCAGTCGGTGCTGTTTTTTTGCCCCGCCATTTTAAATTCTTAAATATGTAATCCGGCCGGCGCCGCGGCTACTAATTCTTTTATCCAACACATTTCCATACCGCAAATTGCGTTGTATGAACACAACATCTTTCAATATTATGTCTAAAAAAGCGATGCCCTTGTTGATGCTGTTCGTTGCAGCAAGCACAATTCTGTATGCCCAGGATAAGCTGACGGATAAACTTCCTACAGATCCCCAGGTCAGGATCGGAAAATTGTCTAACGGACTGACGTACTACATCCGCAAAAATGGAAAACCGGAAAACAAAATTGAATTGCGGCTGGTGGTGAATGCAGGTTCCATTCTGGAAGACGATGATCAGCAAGGTCTCGCCCATTTTACAGAACACATGGCCTTCAACGGCTCAAAGAATTTCAAAAAGAATGACCTCGTTTCTTTTCTTCAGTCCATCGGCGTCGAATTCGGCGCAGACCTGAACGCCTACACGGGATTCAACGAGACGGTCTATATTCTTCCTATCCCGACAGAAAAAAAGGAAAATATCGAAAAAGGATTTCAGATCCTCGAAGATTGGGCAAGCACCGTTGCGTTTGACGATGCCGAGATCGATAAGGAACGCGGCGTGGTGCTGGAAGAGTCACGCCTGGGAAAGGGCGCCGAGGACCGGATGTTCCGCGTAGTCTATCCGAAGATGTTCGAAGGATCGAAGTATGCCGAACGTCTGCCCATCGGTAAAGACGATATCCTTAAAAACTTCAAATACGATGTCATCCGGAGATTCTACCGTGACTGGTACAGGCCAGACCTTATGGCCGTTGTCGTCGTTGGCGATCTTGACCCTGCTGCGGCTGAGACGCTGATCAAATCGCATTTTGAAAAATTAAAAGGTCCTGCCCGGCCCCGCGAACGTTCACTGGAATCGGTGCCGGTTCGCACAACGTCTGAAGGTATCGTGGTCACCGACAAAGAGGCCACCCATCATGTCGTGGAGATTCACTACGCCTATAACAAATCAACGGAAGAAATCACGATCGGGGATTATCGCACATTCCTGGTCCGAAGGTTATTCAGCAGCATGTTGGGTCAGCGCATGCAGGAGCATACACAGAAAGCGGAACCTCCGTTTGTTTTCGGCGGAAGCTACATTGGCGGGTATGCCCGCGGTTATGAAGCCTTTCAATCGGTCGCCTATCCCGGCAAAGGCGGTGTTGCGCCGGCAGTGAATGCAATCGTCCAGGAAAATGAACGCGCCAGGAGATTTGGATTCACGGCAGCCGAACTCGACCGTACGAAAAAGAATTTCATGAAGAGCATCAAACAAAGCTACAATGAGCGCGACAAAACCGAATCAAACCGTCTCGCGGACGAGTACATCAGGCACTTTCTTGACCAGGAGCCGATACCGGGCGTTGAGAATGAGTTCAACTAC
>DASPJC010000119.1:0-3725 GCA_035628815.1 Ohtaekwangia sp.
AGATGCCGCCGGTATCTATCGCGTCGAACTCGAAAATACTTCGGGTTGTTTCAGCCGAGACCAGACCACGGTCATCGAAGAATGCGAGCCGATCATCACGGGACCGACAGCTTTCCGGCCTACGAGTGCGGTGTCGAAAAACGGGGAGATGATCAATCAACAGTTCAGGTTGTTTACCTTCTTTATCGACGACGACGGGTTCCAGATCTACATCTTTAACCGCTGGGGCGAAATGGTCTTTGAATCCAATGCAAGGGAATTCCGCTGGAACGGTGGTTACAAAAATAACCAGGCCCAATTGCTTCCTGCAGGAACGTATTCTTACCTGGTGCGTTACAAAAGTTCGTACCGTCCGGAAGAAGGCGTACAGGAAAAACGCGGCGGTGTCGTGCTCGTGCGGTAAGGTTGAAGGAACACGAAACGCCGGTTGCGCCCGAAAGGATTTTTGATAATTTTACAAGCTTCACGTAAATGACAACAGTTATGAAGATGTTCCCAAAGTGCCTCCTGACCGGAAGCATACTGATGATCCTGTTGACGGCCTCGGCATTCCAGTTGATCAAGACACAGCTTAGCGTCACCATTCGCAACGAGCTGGGTAACCTGGAACCGGGTACCACGGTACAACTGTATGCCACTGAAGATGACTACAAGGCGGAGGAAAACGCAGTAGCGGAAGGTACTACCGATGAAAAGGGTATCGTGAAATTCAAGGAGCTGAAAGCCATCTCTTATTTCGTACTGGCAAGGAAAGACGACAAGGATAATTTCGGCGGCGGTGAGCAGACCGGGAAACTTGAAGCGAACCGGGTCAACAAGGTAACGATCGTCATCCAGTAACTGCTGCATTGATACAGTTCACACGGCAGTCGCTGGTCGCATCGCTGGAAGAATACAAAACATCATACGGTGACGAGCTGCTTTTCAGGGACCGGTTCCTGAAACTCCTCGAACATCCACGGTGCTTTCACCGAGATTTTCTCCCGGGGCATCTCACCGGATCTGCTTTCATTACAGACACGTCAGCACAGCACGTCCTGCTCACCCATCACGCCAAACTTGACCGCTGGCTTCAGCCGGGAGGTCATGCCGATGGTGATGAAGACATTTTTGCTGTTGCCCTTCGTGAAGCCCGGGAAGAAACGGGTTTAAAAAATCTTACCATCATGCGGGAAGTTTTTTTCGATATCGACATTCACGGCATCCCCGCGCGGAAGGACTTTCCTGCGCACGACCACTACGATGTCCGTTTCTTGCTGACCGCAGACCCGCAGGAACCTTTGCAGATCACGGACGAGTCGATCGATTTGAAATGGGTACCGCTGGACGACCTGGAGTCGTACACTGACGAACCTTCAATATTGCGCATGCGGGAAAAAGCCCGGCAATGACTGGCCGGCGCAAATACTACCGGCTGCTGATCAGCACAATGCCGAATGCGATGACGACCAGCCAGAATTTATAGGTGGCGATCGCGGGGATAGCGATCCAGCCCAGCTGCATCATCACAGCAAGCAGCACGAAAGTTACAGCAACAGCTTTAAGGATCGACCTGGTTTTATTGCTCATAGGGGATTTGTTATTCCACCTGCAATTTACAGCTTTTAGGGTTACCTGCTATTCGTTAATTGAACTTCACCGCCCTGTCGATGCCGTCTAACATTATCGGCTTTGGCATTTCATCCCGAATATATTTTAGATTTGTCCCATGGCCGCGATAGGAACCGATCTTGCTTACGCAAAAAGTTTACTGGAGAATGGTGACGTTGTAGCGATCCCGACTGAAACAGTCTATGGACTGGCGGGCAATGCGCTGGATGTATCGGCGGTGGCAAAAATTTTTGCGATCAAGGAAAGGCCGCAGTTCGATCCGCTCATCGTGCATGTGCCGGGCACAGATGCCATCACGCAGTTGGCCGAAAACATTCCGGATAAAGCGATGCTGTTGGCCGAAAAATTCTGGCCCGGTCCCCTGACGATCCTGTTCCAAAAAAAATCAGTTGTGCCCGACCTGGTTACCGCGGGACTGAATACCGTGGGGCTACGTTGCCCGGACGAGGAGATCACCCGGGAACTACTGAGGTCATTATCGTTTCCACTGGCTGCGCCCAGTGCCAATCCTTTCGGTTACGTCAGTCCAACGAACGCCCTGCACGTTCAAGAACAGCTCGGTGAAAAAATCCCCTACATCATCGACGGCGGCCAGTGCCCCGTGGGACTGGAATCTACAATTATTGGTTTTGAAGCGGAACAGCCCGTCGTATATCGCCTGGGTGGCATGAGCCTTGAGAAGATTGAGGCGGTCGTTGGAAAGGTTACCGTCCAGGCCTTCTCAACCTCCAACCCGAAAGCGCCGGGCCAGCTTAAAAGTCACTATGCACCCGGCAAAAAAGTGGTACTCGGCAGGCTGGAGGAGTTGCTGCAGCAATATCCCGCACATTGTTCAGGGATCATTACTTTCCAGCGCGATTTCAATTCGCCCTTTCAATTCATTCTTTCACCATCCGGGAATCTTGAAGAAGCGGCGCAGCATCTCTTCGGCGCCTTACGTGCCCTTGATAAGATGCCGGTCGATGTTATCCTGGCGGAGCTGGTGCCTGACACAGGCCTCGGTCGCGCGATCAATGACCGGCTGAGAAGAGCGGCCGCAGCATGAGGTATCAAAACAATTGCGCCAGTGTAATGATCGGTTGTTAAATATTTCACATATTGGATGACCTCAATTGCAAAACCATGACAAAAAAAATACTCATCCTTACCGGCGGCGGCGATTGCCCCGGACTGAATGCCGTTATCAGGGGTGTTGCCAAGCGCGCGCGGAAAGAAAAAGACTGGGAAGTATACGGGAGTATCGAAGCTTTTAACGGTGTGTTGAACGAGCCGCAGGAGATCGTGCGGTTAACCAGTAAGCGAACCGCGGGCATCCACGTGCGCGGCGGCACCATACTGGGTACCACCAACAAAGCCAGTCCTATCAAATTCCCGGTACCGCAACCCGATGGAACCACAAAATTCACCGATCGTTCCGATGAACTGGTTAGTAAATTAAAGGCACTGAAGTTCGATGCTGTCATTAATATCGGCGGCGACGGGTCTCAGAAAATTTCCAAGGCCCTCTTCGATAAGGGCGTGCCCATCATTGGTGTTCCCAAGACCATCGACAACGATCTGTCTGCGACTGATGTGACCTTCGGGTTTCAAACGGCCGTGCAGATCGCAACCGACAGCTTCGACAAGCTTGTAACAACAGCGGAAAGTCATCATCGCGTGATGATTATGGAGGTCATGGGTAGAGACGCAGGGTGGATCGCCCTTCATACCGCCATTGCCGGCGGCGCAGAGATCTGCCTGATTCCGGAGATTCCCTATGATATTAAAAAATTGGTCAGGCGCATTAACCTCCGCTACAAAAAAGGACGTGGCTTTGTGAACATTGTTGTCGCTGAAGGCGCAAAACCGATCGCCGGCGCCATTACTTCGTCGGCAGGAGAAAAAGGCTCGGAGCACGTGAGGCTCGGTGGTGTGGCTTTCCAGCTTTCAAAACAGTTGAAAGACAACGGCTGCAAGGCGGAGATCCGCGAAACAGTGCTGGGCCATGTGCAACGCGGCGGAAGTCCCGTGGCGTACGACCGGATACTCGCCACGCTCTTCGGGGTCAAGGCGTTCGAGATGGCCATGGCGAACGAGTTCGGTCGCATGGTCGCCTTTCGCAATAACCAGGTTAC
>DASPJC010000120.1:0-5863 GCA_035628815.1 Ohtaekwangia sp.
GCGATCGTCTTCAATGACAACGAAGGTATTGTAACGCTGTACGACAAGTCCAGTGATGAATTGCGCGCTTTCAATGCCCGCACCCTTGTCAAATTTCAAATGGACAGTAGCAAAGGTGAGCGGGAAAGAGTTTTCTATTCCCTGGAATTCGACGGTGCGAATACCGGCATGAAGAGGCCTGAGTTTTTCGAGGTGTTACATGAACTGGATTCATTCATCGTCCTGGTCAAAATTGAAAGGCTCAAAACGGAAGCCAGGAGGGACATTCTCGAACCACGTCAGTCTCCGATACTGGTAAAGCGGGCTTCGCGGAAATTCACACAGACCCAAATTGTTTATTTCCTTGATATGGAGGGCAACTTTGAGCCGTACCTGAAAATACTGGAAAAGGAGATCGATGGCGATCTGTTTGATATCAATGAAGAACACAACCATTATATCAATGCTGACCTGTTCAGGAAGTATACCGGTCAACATTTTCCTGCGTTGGTGGCGTATGCAAAGCAAAACGATCTCAGCTTCAAGCGGAAGGAGCACATTGTTTTAATTTTGGATCACTATAAGCGTCTTGCCAGACGGTAGTCATTTCGGGAGAGGGGGCGTTGTACAGAATACATATTCTCCTCTAATTTGTAAAAAATTGTATGCTATGACCGAACGAGAATTGCGCAAACTGGAAGGAACCATCCGGACCAAAATGGAAGACATAAGAAAGCAAAGGGTCAGTCTAAAAGACTCGGGTATCGGCGGCTTAATGAACAACCTGAAGAAAGTCGACGAGGCGCTTTATGAAAAGATACTGCCCGAGTACAAAAAGATGGTTGCTGATTATAATATTTTTAAATAATCGATGCCGGAATAAAAGGCACGGCGTCGAACCGTGCCTTCTTATGCATTTGGCGATTTAGTGCACTGATACAGTACCTTCGACGCCCTCTACCTTCGGTTTTCCCGTGGCCGCGGAGGCGAGAATTTTAACCATCGATACAAGCTTGCCGTCTTTCGTATCCCAGTAGAATCCCTGTTCAGGCTCAACTTTTACCACCGTCACATTCGGGTCGTCTTTTCCCCCGGGGAACCAGGCTTTGGCTATACTGGTCCACAGCTCGTCGATCTTCTGCCGGTCGCGTGTTACAGTAGCCCTTCCGTAAACAGACAGGAATTCATAGTTCGACGTGTTGACAAAAAACAACTGGACGCGGGGGTCCGCGCTGATCTCCTGGTTCTTGTCGCTGTCACCCGCGCTCAGGAACCAGAAATTCCCCTGGTCACACACCTTTTGCACCGTCATCGGGCGCGTGGTCAGCGGTACTTCGGTCAGGCGTGTCGTCAGCAGACATACGGCTTCGTGTTTCACGATCTCGCGAAATTTATCGACTGCTTCCTGCCGGGTTAGGTTTTTGATTTCAGATGAGCTATTGTTCATGATGATAGCATTTTGGAGCAGATGAGACAAATCTGGTTCCACCGCATTCTGTTCAGTCTTCACCACCCGTGCGGGCTCGCATCGGCAAAGCGTTAAACATAAGGTGCCTGGTGTGGAATCAAATCCACGTTCAGTATTTTAATTGATTTTAAAATGCCCGATCTTGTGCGGATATGGGCTGTTGCCGGATCGCGCTTTTCTTCCTTGTTTTCCTTTCGTTGGACGCCATGTCGCAAGACAAAACTGTGGTCTTTGCGGATCGTTTCGACAATAACATGAATAGATGGCTTGTTGATTCATGATAGACTGAGGTATGTTTCCTTATCCATTCAGCAGCAAGACCCTTTTGCAGAACTGGATGGCATCCGGTGTTATTCATTCCGTAACGTTTCCGCCGGGTTGATTTTTGATGCCCTGAACGTCTGCAGCCCCACCGTTACCAGCAGCAAACCCAGCGTAATACCGAGTGTAATAATATAACTGCCTGCTGAAATATTAACGTGATAGGCGAATCCGGACAGCCATAGTTTTAAAACGTAAATACTCAGGGGAACAGCAATTACGGCGCCGATCAACAACACGACAATATATTCGCTGCTCATCAGTCTGACAAGGTCGCGCGGCTTAGCCCCCAGAACCTGTCGTATAGCAAGTTCTTTGGTGCGCGTTTTTAATGCGTAGGCGACCATTCCCACCAGTCCGATAAACGCAATGAGAATTGCCAGCGCGCTGAAGATGAACAATAGCTGAAGCTGTACGCGTTCGCCTTTGTAAAGTTCGTTATACAGGTCGTCCAGGAAGTGATAGTCCATCGGATAGGCAGGATACAAGTCGTTCCACGCCGCCTGGATCGTTTCCAATGTTGCCTGAACATTGTCGGTCTCAACCTTGATCAAAAATGTGCGAAGCCATACCGGTTCCTGCACCATCACCAGCGGATCTACTTTATTGCGGAGCGACTCCTGGTGAAAATCTTTTACCACGCCGACGATATTCCCGGGTGCCAGTTTTATGTCGTTGATAGACCAGCTTATTCGCTGGCCCAATGCCTGCTCCGGGGACTTCCACCCAAGGTAATTCATCGCTGTTTCGTTGATTAAATATTCGCGTGGCTGCCCGAAGAGATATTGTTGTATGGTAAACGTTTCCGAAAACTGCGGAAAGGCGGTAGTTGCTGAACGCCGGATATTTCTGCCGGCAACGAAGGTGAGTCCCATCAGCGATGGGAAATCGTCTTCGATGATCTGGATGTCCATGACGGGCGCTTTGGCGGGATCGCTGTTCATGCCTTCCACAGGTACAGGACCGGCATCGCGAATTTCACGCGAAGGAACTTCCATACAGGCGCTTACGCCGAGAATTCCCCGCTGGTTCGAAAGCCGGTCTTTAAAGACGTCAAATTTGTCTTTCACCGCATCGGGAACGCCTGGTATGGCAATGATCTGTTCCGGCTGCATACCCAGGTTCTTTTCGTGAAGGAACCGGAACTGGTTATATGCGATCAGCGCACTTCCCAGCAGTAGAATGGAAATACCGAATTGTAACGTCACCATGACGCGCCGCAGGCTGAACGGGTTTTCTTTTCCCGCGACTGTCAGCGCTTTCGTTGACTTCAATATGGCAACGGGCTTCAGTGTTGTCAGGAGCATGACCGGGTACACGCCTGCCGCCAGGCCTGAGATCACCGCAATGACTAGCATGGTTCCGCCAAACAACCAAAGATCGGGTAGAAACCGGATGGTGACGAATTGCTGGAATGCAGGAAACGCCAGGTAGGCAAAACTTCCGCCCAGGGCCAGCGCGAGTAGGTTGTGAATAACGGATTCTGTCAACAGGTAGCCGATCAGTTGCGCGCGGCTGGCACCCATCACTTTGCGCACGCCCATTTCCTTCGCTCTGCCCAGCGACATCGCACTGTTAAGATTCATAAAGTTGATCACGGCAATGATCAGGATCAGAAGTCCCGCAAATCCCACCACCCGTACATACAGCACTTTTCCATTGGGGACGAGTTCGCGGGCCAGGTTCGATTCAAGGTGGATGTCCGGGAGGGCCTGAAAAATAATGGCGTCGTTCTTCGCCGCGTCTTCCGGAGTGTATTTCCGGATGAATGCAGGCATTTGGGCCGCAATCTTGTCGATCGGTGTTTCTTCGTCGAGCAGAATGTAGGTATAAGCCCAGCCAGTGCGTTCAGCGGCATCGCGAAACGAAAAAAGCATATCCACCGGGAGGTGCGTGTTGGCCGGAAGGTCCTTCATCACGGCGGTAATATGGTACAGTGTTTCCGTGCTCTCAAAGTCACTGGTGACAGAAACTTCTTTTCCCATCGCATCCTGGTTCCCGAAATAGCGGTGTGCAAGGGATTCCGATATGACAATGCTATGGGGTTTTTCCAGTGCGCGGGCCGCATTGCCGGATACCAGCTCGAAATCAAAAACTTTAAAAACGTCGTTGTCCGCGACATAGGCGTGCGCTGGTTTAAATTTCTCGCTGCCGATGCGAATATATTTGCGCGCGTGATTCTGAAACCGGACCAGCGCCTGGATCCCGGAGACATCCTGGGGAAGATTATTGATATAGTCGAAAGGAATGCGCGCCCAGTGTGTTTGATAGTCTCCCGGAGGACTGTACCGGTACGTCGCCCGATAGATCCTGTCGCGCCTGGTGTGAAAATCTTCGAAGTGCGTCTCAAAGTAGACGTATACTGCCGCGAACAGGAAGACTGCGAAACCTGCTCCGAGCCCCAGCAGGTTCAGGATGGTGTACGACCTGTTCTTATAAAAGGCCCGCGCGACGATCTTCAGGTAATTACCGGGCACCAGACGTGATCTTTTAATAGCCATGGAAGGGTGGAGTCGGGTTTATTAAAATGAAGTTATGAAAAAAGAGCGGAGATGATAAAACATACGTCGCGAATTGCAAAAGGTTGCCCGCGTAAACACTGCGGTAAAATAATTCCGCTGAAATCTGTCACCTTTTTCACCTGCACCTGTAACCACCGTTGCAGACCTCCCACTAAACCTGAATATCATGCTTATAAATCATCTGAAAACAGCGCTGCGCAATCTCCGGCGAAACAAGGGTTATAGTGCCCTGAGTATCTTCAGTCTCGGCACGGGGATGGCGGTAGCGCTGCTGATTGGGCTCTGGATTTTCTACCAGTTCTCGTACGACCATTTTCTGCCGGCGCATGAAAATGCTTATGCCGTTAAGATCCGGTCAACGGAGAATGGTGAGGTGAAAGTGGGTGCCGGTACCTGTCTTCCCCTGGCCGACGCCATAAAACGCGATATCCCCGGCATTCAGCATGTGGCACAGACCCATTGGATCAGCGATCATCTGCTGAGCACACAACCTCATCACATAACATCAGCCCATCAACGCGTCAACACGTCAACACCTCACCACGTCAGTATTATAAGTCGCGGACTAATAGCCAGTAAGGATTTTTTGAAGATCTTCCAATATCCGCTTATAAAAGGTACAGCGGAGACGGTTCTTCATGAACCTTATTCCATCGTACTCAGCGCATCGACCGCGAAAGCATTGTTCGGCGAAGAAGATGCGATCGATAAGATCGTTCGTTTTGAAAACGTCCACGACCTGAAGGTATCCGGGATCCTTCAGGATGTTCCACCGAATTCCTCGATGCAATTTGCTTTTATCATTCCTTTCAGCTTCTCAATAGCACAGGATGACTGGGTGAAGCAAAACCTTACCAACTGGCGCAATCGTTCGGTTCAGACCTTTGTTTCCGTTGATCCAGCCGCACCGTTGCCCGCAATGGAGGCATCGCTGAAAGACCTGGAAAAAAAGTATAATCCCGACGATTACAAAGTATCCAGGCCTGAGCTATTCCTGCATGCGCTGCGGCACTGGCACCTCTATGGAGAATTTGACAACGGGGTGATGGCGGGCGGACTGATCGACACCGTAAAAATGTTTGGGATCATTGGCGCACTCGTACTGGCGATTTCGTGTATCAACTTCATGAACCTCACGACGGCGCGGTCCGGAAGAAGGGCAAAGGAAGTCGGTATCCGTAAGGCGATCGGCTCACGACGCCAGGGGCTTATCCTGCAGTTTTTGACGGAGTCGATCGTCGTTTCGTTCCTGGCCCTGGCCGTTTCGTTACTGGTCGTTCAGCTGTCGTTACCTGCATTTGGCGCTTTGACACAGACAGCCGTTACAATACCATTTGATAACATCACGTTCTGGCTGATCATGGCAGGCTATGCAATGCTCATGGGGATACTGGCCGGAAGCAGGCCGGCATTTTACCTCTCATCTTTCAAAGCTGTAAAGGTATTGAAGGGCAGTGTACAAGTCGGTCGTCATGCCTCCATGTTCCGTCGGCTGCTCGTGGTCGCGCAGTTCACGGCTTCCATTGCACTCATCAATACAACGCTGATCATTTACCTCCAGATCAGACATGCG
>DASPJC010000121.1:0-14832 GCA_035628815.1 Ohtaekwangia sp.
CAAAACACGTGCATGGCGGAATGGGTCGAACGCGCTAACCACATTAAACCGGACATCGGTGTTGTCAAACAACTGGATTCCGAAATCCCGCAGGTAGTCAAGGACTTCGAGCAGTTGATTGGACGCTATGTCAATCGACCAGATAAAATCGCGTGTTCCCTGGTAGATCGTGCGGGCGTTATTTTCAATCTTTTCCAGCAGCGACGCTATTTCGCGGTCGACACTTTTTACGCGCAGCAATGAGGCATGAGAAAGTATACTGGCAAGTTTGTTTCCGAGTTCATCATGAAAATCCATTGACATCTGCTGCCGCAACTTCGCACGCTCCGCTGTTCGCAATGCTTCATGCGCTTTGTATTTTCGCAATTTGTAGTGATAGCTGATCCTGTTGATGATAACTAACAGGATCATGACAAGAATGAACAGCGCGGCGTAAAACAAAGGCGTCTGCCAGAACGCGTGCTGTATTTCGAATGTATACCGCGTTTCTTCACTGGGCACGCCAATGTTCGAAATCGTTTTAATGCGGAACGTATAGACGCCGGGCCGGAGGTTGGCATAAATCACCTGGTTATTCGCCGAAGCGAAAGACCACTTGCGGTCAAGGCCTTCCAAAAAGAAGAGGCATTGCAGGTTACCCGTGCTGTTGATCTGGGTCGCTGAAAAACTCATCGCGATATCGTTGTGGTGATAAGGCAGTACCAGCGCATGGGGAATTCTGTTCAATCCTTCCTTTCCCGAAGCAAAAGAAAAAATATCACTGTCCTTGTTGTGAAGCCGTACCGCGGTAATAAAGGGCTGTGGCGAGGCCGACAACGCTCCACCCTGCGGGAACTCGAAAAG
Source organism: Ohtaekwangia sp. (assembly GCA_035628815.1). Lineage (GTDB taxonomy): Bacteria > Bacteroidota > Bacteroidia > Cytophagales > Cyclobacteriaceae > Ohtaekwangia. Next base: position 844 of record DASPJC010000121.1, read on the forward strand.
GTAGCCCCCCGACGTCGTACCGAACCAGATCTTATTGTCCGCAACCTTGTTAAAACCACCCAGAATATTTTCGGACGGTATGAAGCCGTCCCGCCTGCCATAGATCCGCGGACTGGCGAGATTCAAGCCTGCTTCGATCTTCATCGAATAAATCTCCTGGTCCGCGCTGACGATAACATAACTTCCCAGGAATTCAATAACCGCCACCGACTCCGGGGTACCTGGCAGCGCGATGCGTTTGATAAGCTGCCCCTGCGGACTGTACACGGAAGCGGTTGCCTTGTTCCCCCCAACCCAAAGGTTACCCGCCGAATCGTTGTTGATAACATTGATGGCCGTGAACCCATAAAATTCCTTATCCAGCGCGCGCAAGTCAGCATTGTTATGATATAAAAAGAGCCCGTCCGATTGGGTGCCTATCCATACCAGCGAATCGCTTACAGGATAAAAGCAATTGACGGAATGTGGACTATTACCGATTTCTACAAGCGTGTCATCAGCCAGGAAAAAAGCACCGGCGTTAGTTCCAATCCAGACCTTCCTGCCTGCTACGATCGATCTGACATAATCGAGTTTCCGATTGCTCAGGAAATCCGGCTTGCTAAGCTCCTGACCGTCGAAGTAGAACAGGCCTCTCCCGTACGTCCCAATCAGGTAGCCATCTTTGAAAGGTACGAAGCCGATAATGACATCGCGGTCCAGCAGCGAAAGCGCTTCTGCTTTGGAAAGTTTATCGTCTGATGATAAATATATTCCATGACCGTATGTAGTAATATAACGCAATGAATCATTGACAGGTACGATGTTTGTGACCGGCATCTGCGGCGGGAGGTCCAGTCGCCGGAATGCCATTTCCTTGTACCGGTAAAGGCCACGGCTATCCGTCATCACCCACAAATAACCGTTGCCATCCAGAAAGAGCTGCAGGATCTTGTTATCAGTAAGTCCGTCCGCTTCACCGAAAACGTGCACGTGATGATCAACGATGCCCACGAGTTTGTAGTCACTGAGAACCCAGATGTTTCCATAACGATCAATGGTAAGGCTTTTGATTTTTGACAACCTTGAATCCATCTTCCGCGGCTGGCCATCGTCATATGTTGTTATGCCGTCATCTGCAACGGCGGCAGATCCGAAAGGGGAAGCGTAAAAGCGTTCCGCATTCGCCGGAACATCCAGTCGGACCCTGTGCCTTACATTATTGACATCGATTGAAAAAAGTAGGCCGCCCCCGGTCAGCACCAACGGTTGACCATCAGTTCCCTTTGTTACAGAACGAATAGTTGTGGCCGGATCAAACCTATATTCCTTTATAACGCTTTTTTGATCCATGTAAAACAGGTGCCTTGCGGAATCCATAAACCAGATGGTACCGGAACCGTCCACAATGGCATCGATGCCATAATCAAACCGAAACGCTCCGGGTTGCGAAAGCTGCCGGAAGGAATCGCCATCGAACCGGAGAATCCCCCTGCCGGAGAAAAGGAACAGTTCATCCCGCGGCGTAGCCAGGATCTTAAATATACTGCTGGTAGACAGCGTATCCGGCAGTGTAATTCTGTCGACCTTTTTGCCATCGTAGTGGTGAATTGTTGCCGTTAACCCTATAAACCAAAGTCCGCCATAGGTATCCTCCGCAGCGTCCACTAACTGGTTATTGGTAAATCCTTCGTTATAGCTGTAATGAATGAAATTCTGACCCAGGATGTATCCCGGAGAAAAAAACAAGAGCATCACGATAACCGGCCGCATATTGAATAATAGTCATAGAAACTCACACGTGACTGCACTTTTACATCAGCGGATTTAATTGGTACCGCTGCCTAGATAATATGCTCGGCCCACCCTTTTTCGATAGCATCCGACTTGCGATTGACCCCCAATTTGCGGTAGATGTTCTTGATATGCGTTTTAACAGTTTCCTTAGAAATGGCCATCTCGTCAGCAATCTGGGTATAGGTTTTTCCCACCGAAAGAAACAACAATACCTGCGTTTCCTTTCTGGCAAGAAGCCCGTTATTGCGGACATGAAAGGTCTCCACGACCAACCGCGCGATCTTTGAACTCATATGCGCGCCGCCCTTTGCCGTGTTGCTAAGCGATCGCAGTACTTCGGTGTAATCCGCGTTCTTCGAAATGTATCCGCAGGCTCCTGCCTTGAATGCGTTAAATACCAAATGGCTGTCATCATGCACTGTCATCATGATGATGTCAACAAACGGATCCCTTGCTTTCAGCAGTTTAATGCCATCAATGCCGTTCATCCCTGGCAAATTGATGTCCATTAACACGATGTCAGGCTTTGCATGGCTGATATCTTTTAAACATTCCTCGCAGCTGGAATACGCACCGACCACCCCAAACTCCGGCGCACTGTTGATCATCAGCGTGTAGCTGTTCCGGAGGTCGGAATCATCCTCGACGAGGGCAATACGCTTCTTAAGGGATGTCCTGATCTTCATGGATTACTTCGCACAAAACTAGGACCAGAAGGTTTTAAATACATCAGCCGAAAGGGGTGAGGGGAAGAAATGAGTAAATGAGTAAATGAGTAAATGAGTGAATGAGCGGTGTGGTATAAAATTTTAGCGCGTAAGCATGGCGACCAGCTAAACGCAAGGAAGATGAAAAAAGATAAAAGCAATGCAGGCACAAAGAACAGGAAGACTGATACCAGTTCAAATTCAACCGTACCGATAGAGAAGAATGCAAAACGCTCGAAGTTGAAGAAATATCCGAACCGCACCGGCTATCACGGCACGCATGATGAGCGCAGCCTCAACGCAGAAGAATAGGGTTTCAGGCCACCGGGAACGCCATTGTACTCAACAATGCATTTTCGGCCTGCCGGCTGTCGAGCCGGGTGTGCTGTACGACCACCGGCAAATCTGATTCCACCAAAAACGCATAATCCGTATCCCGTGGAATCGGCGAAGGATCATCGAGATCGTTCAGTTTAATGTGCTTTGTCCGCCTGGCCGGGACTACGATACGATAGGGCCCGACGGGATCCTTGTCTGAGAAGTAAACCGTAATCCCGATGTGTGCCACCTGTTCATTGACATTCAGAATACAGACGGTTTCATGACTGGTCATCTCCGGCTCCGGTCCATTGCTTCGCGACGGTATATAACCTTCAGCGACTGCCCATACCGTATGCCCTACTGGCCGGGTTCCGATGCGCTCGACGAGAGACGAAGTCTCCGCCGCAGCAGCAAGGTCCGTGGTTTCGTTTCGCGGTGGCGGAACGCCTGCCTTTACACCTTCGTATCCACCCATTTGCGGCAACTCATTCAGATACGACAGGTCTTTACCCTTCGATCCATCCTGCAAATCCTTCCTCGTTTCAAATTTCTCCGCCGGTTTTGAACGTTCCTGATCGGTATTTCTCATGATGTTTTGCTTTAGATAATTCGCGCATTTAAAATCGTAGCCGGTTTCGCCATGTCCGCCCGGTAGTGCGGGACGACTCCGGTGCATTCGCCTTGCTGGATGCAATCACATAATCGACCTCGTCGGCGATGACCCGCCGGGTCAACCTTGCTTCAATAATCAGTACCGCTGAACCACAGAAAAGAAACAGGGAGCCTGTAAGGCCGATTGCTGTAGGCACCCACGCATACTTTGAATGGACAACGGAAAGGATACCGATCGTCAGGCTTGTAGCGACAAATAATCCCAGGCTGACGTAAAGGAAGGTCATGGCACGGGTCAATAACTTGCTTCGCCGGGCGTTTTTATTCAGCAGACTGTACAAGATCTTTCTTTTGATTTCACTGGCCGATTCACGATCGCTGCTTTTCTGAATTTGTCCGAACTCGTCTGAAATTTTCCGGACACGTTCAATCACGCGGTTAAGCCTTTGCGAGGTAGTCATGATTAGTGAACCGCTGGCGAGAATGAGCACCGCGGGCGTGATCATACTGGAAAGAACACTCAACGATGGCGTTACTTCATCCATAGCTCATTGACTGTTAGGAAAGGCCGTAACACAAAATGATGATAGTGCTGAAGCACCGGTATTCAACCTGCTGAACTGAACGATAATATCCACATCAGACACGATTAAAAAACCGAAAGGCGTATCCAGCGGGATGGGCAACGGATCAATAAGATCATTAAATCGAATCTTGCGGATCCGCTTGCGCTTCACAGTGACCGTGTAATCACCTACAGGATCACCGTCCGCGTAAAAGACTACCAACGCCACCTGTGCATCCTTGTCACCGGTATTCAGGATAGCAACTTTATCGTGGCTCGTGAAAGCAGGCTCTGTTCCGGTAGAATGCAACGGAATGTGGCCGGCTGCAAACGCCCAGATCCGCTTTCCCTGTTGCTGTTTATTCTTCATACTCACCGATTAATACCTTCAGGTAATGATTCATAAAGAAACCTTCGGGGTCCAGCGACCTTCTTACATCCTGGAATGCCTCCCACGCCGGATACAGCGGCCGAAGCTGTCGTGCTTTAAGATTGTGCTTCTTTGCCCAATGCGGTCGTCCGCTGTGGTGAATAAAAATGGGTTCGATATCGTTGAAAAAAGCATCGAACGGAAGCCCTGCATTATGGTGCAGCGAGATAGAAACACTATCCCTTCCGTAATGCGGGCTAAGGTAATTCGCATCACCCGCGATCGTCCGGTATAAAACTCTCCACGCCACTGCCTTCCTGTGGCGCGCTTTGATGCGATTGCGTACTTCTTTAAAGCAGGCTATACCGGCTTCACGCGGGAGCGCATACTCCATTTCATCGAATCGGAGTTCCCGATGCCGGGGAAGAATTTCACCTACCCACCCTTCCTCGTGTTTCACACACCTGAAGCTGTATGGAAATTCCGTTGTTCCTTGTCCCGGTTCATTCAGGATTCGGATCTTGATTTCGTCACTTCGCGGATACCAGTAAAAATCCACATTCCGGTTTTCGCCGGCGAGTGCATCGAAGTTTTCAAGGCAGCTGTCGACCGTAGTGAAGTGTTCGGTGCGGGTCAGCTTAAACAGGGGTACTACCCTCACCGTTAATTCCGTAAAAATCCCTAGGGCACCGAGCGAAACACGCATCGCGTTCATCCAGCGTTCATCGGCCGGCGACGAGAATTCCCTTACATTACCCTGGTAATCCACCATCCTGACGCCGCGCAACATGGATGAGAGGTTCCGAAGTTTCATGCCTGTACCATGCGTACCCGTCGCGATGGCGCCGGCAAGTGTTTGCACATCCACGTCGCCTGTATTGAATAACGCGAGACCGATCTCCTGAAGCGCAGCATTGGCCTCGTGAACGGTCATCCCTGCTCCAAAAGTCACTGTCTGCTGTTCGTCATCACGCCGAATGATCCCTTTAAAGTGATGGAGGTGAAGAAGTGTTCCGCGCGTCTCGACTAGTGGCGTCGATGAATGGCCCGCGGCGGCCAGTCTCACCTGCCTGCCTTCTGTGTAGCAATTCCTGATCACCTGCCGCAACGCGTCTTCGTTCCCCGGTTTCCCAAAATTCCAGGGCGTAAACTTCAATGACCCCGACCAGTTCGACCATTCTGTTGCCGCCTTGATAGTCGCTGCACTGCTCACGGCTTATACTTCAATTAGGGTTTTGTAGGCGTCCATGTTCAGCTCCACGCGCTCCCCGGTTCGTGCCGATTCATAAATTGCCATGAGGATCTCAACATCGCGCAATCCCATTTCACCCGGAACCTTTGACGTTGTATTGTTTTTTACACACAATGCAAAATCATCCATCTGCGCAGCCTGCTGATTGATGGTAGGAAATTCAATGGGCCCTTCGGATGTCCTGCCCTTCAATCCCTTGTATTCATAGGCCGGTTCAAGTTCAAACCATCCTTGCGCTGCTTCCACCCGTATCAGGTTGCCATCCTTCACGTAACTGCTCTCACACAATGCCTTCTTGCCACTGGGAAATTCCATTGACCACCCGATACCTTCTTCGACGGTAGAAAACCGCGACGGATTCGTGACCGGGAAAAATTCAGCCCTCACGGCAACCGGTAATTCACCGGTGATGTACAGCGCGGCCTGAACGCAATAGATACCATTGTTCATCAACGGGCCGCCTCCTGCCAATGGTCCCTCCAGTCGCCATTCATGCTTTTCAATATTCATACTATCATCCGCCAGCACTTTTGTTACGGGACCAAATATTTCCTGCTGCCCCAGGCGCATTACCTCCTGGTTGTATGGATCGAAATGCAACCTGTACCCTACTGACAATTTCACGCCGGCCGCGTTACAGGCATCGATCATGCGATGACAGTCTGCCACGGACGTAGCCATCGGTTTTTCGCAGATCACATGCTTGCCAGCCTCCGCTGCGCGGATGACGTATTCGGCATGCATTGCATTCGGCAGTACTACATACACAATCTCGATGGCCGGATTGTCCTTTATCGCATCAAAATTCTGGTAGTCGTACAGGTTCGCGTCGCGGAGGTCATACTTGCTTTTCCATTTGCCGCGCTTCGCCGCATCACCGCTGACGACTCCCGCCAGGTAGCAATGCTGCGTTTCCTTTAATGCAGGTCCAAGCTGTCCTTCACTGTATCTTCCGAGTCCGACCAGCGCTATTCCAAGTTTAGGATTTACTTCCATAAAATTTATTTTAGTATTAGCGATTCACAATGCCATCTGAGGGTTTAGCATGCCCACAACAATTGCCATAACCATGATCAGTACAAGTATCCAAAAAAACTTTCCGGTCGTGCCGGTGCGGACGTTACGTTCCTGGTACTCTTCCGTAACCGGGAATGGATCAGCTTTATCAGGATCCCCATCGCCGATACGACCCGCGTTGGGAATGATGGCAACCAATAAAATCGATACGACCAGACCGACGAGAAAAAAAGGTACCCAGGCAATACCCCAGTAAATGGGTCCTACGGAACGGACGTAGATCGAGACGATCCATAGCGCCAGGAAAAGAACAATAAAGAAAGTCCAGGAGCTACCCCACGGGCCTCTTCGTTGAAAGAAGAAAACGGCGATCACTGTGAAGAGCAAGGCCATCATCAATGCTGCAATTAACCCGGCATACATCTTTGTCAGTTTTAAGTGAGTGGCGCCACTGTGGAGACACGCAGGCGTCCGATTGTGCCAGCTATATCAAACTTAAATATCATGCCTGCCGCATATCAAAATAAGAAATGTAATGAGCATACGGCCCGCTCAGCGTCCGAGGGACGGCCTGTTTACCAGGCAGGCAGATACAGCGCTCCAAGGGGTATCGCTCCGGCTGTTGAAAATGCGTTGGGGAATTGTTTATCCATTTCTCCCCGCCATGCTGGATTTAAACGAATAATATTTCAGGAATAGCAATTTGCTTCAATCCGTCACCATCCCCGTAATTCCAAAGCTTATGAAGACCAAGGCAATTATCGGCTATCATGCATCGCATGAGCAATTCACACCCAGCGAACTACTGGCGTTGTCGATACTGGCAGCGCAGGCCGGTTTTCAGGCCATCAATTGTTCTGATCATTTTCATCCCTGGAGCGAGCGTCAGGGGCAAAGTGGATTTTCATTTGCATGGTTAGGCGCCGTTATGCAGGCGACCGCGGTTCCGTGCGGACTGGTCTGCGCGCCTGGCCAGCGTTACCATCCGGCGATTGTCGCCCAGGCGATGGCGACGCTGGCAGAGATGTTCCCCGAGCGGTTCTGGATATCGCTGGGAAGCGGTGAAGCTCTCAATGAAAGAATTACAGGAGAAAAGTGGCCTGCAAAACCGGAACGGAATGCACGGCTGCTGGAATGTGTTGATATCATCCGAAGACTACTCAAAGGGGAAACGGTAACGCACCACGGACTCGTTACAGTAGAAGAAGCAAAACTTTACACGCGCCCGGAAAAGCCGCCGCTGATCATTGGCGCCGTTGTGACGGAAGCGTCGGCACAGTGGGCCGGGCGTTGGGCCGATGGCATGATTACCATCAACAGGCCGATTTCCCAGCTCAGAAAAATGGTTGATGCTTTCCGAAGTGGTGGCGGCGAGGGGAAGCCATTGTTCCTGAAAGTGCAGCTTTCGTATGCGCGAAGACTGAAGGAAGCCGAAGCCGGTGCCCATGATCAATGGCGTAATAATATATTTTCCGGGAGTGTATTGGCCGACCTCTGGAAGGTGGAGCAGTTCGACGCGGTGGGCGCGATGGTGCAACTGGAAGAAATGAGGACCATGGTCAATATTTCGGCCGACCTCGACGAGCATCGCGATTTTATTCAACAGTATATTGATCTCGGCTTCGAAAGGATCTTTTTGCACAATGTAAACCGGGAGCAGGAATCGTTTATACAGGCGTTTGGCGCGAACGTACTTCCCCGGTTAAAAACTTCTTAAAGACCATGACCATAACAGGCTTAAAAGGAAGAAACTTTCTCCCTTTAGTCTAGCCCATCGAATGCAGTGCCACGCGGTTTCCCTCGGTATCTGCAAAGTGGGCCATAAATCCGTTTGCACCAATTGAAGTTTTCGGCATGAGTATTTTCCCGCCCGCCTTCTCAACCTTAGCCAACGGCACGCTTAGGTCCTTGCCGCCGTTGAGGTACACAACGCTTCCTTTACCGGAAGGTTCATATCCCTCTCCGTGTACTATCGCACCACCGATCTCGTTCTGCGAAAATCCCGGAAGGAACCCGTAGTTCAATCCCCTGGGAGAATCCATCTTGTGTACGTCGCCTCCCAGAACCTGGCTATAAAATGTGCAGGCGCGTTCGAAATTTTTTGCTGGAATTTCAAACCAGGTGATAACATTTGCCATAATGGTACTTTCAAGTGAATGATCTTTTCATAGCAAATCTAAAAGCCACGGCAGTGTAACGCCAGCTCAAAATTTACAAAAACGTAAAATTCTACCATATCGATATCAGCTTTTTAACGTAAATTATGAACAACCTAAATCCAATAATGTAGGATTCAATGGGTAAAAAAGAAAGCCTGTTTTTATTTATAAAATCCCTCTCGAAGAGTGAAAAGAGGTATTTCAGGATCTATGCAGGCATGAACCGGAAGGAGGCTAATTATCTCCGGCTGTTCGATGCGGTTGAGCAACAGGAGGAATATGATGAAGAAGGGATACGGCGAAAACTTGAAGGACAAAAATTCCTGTCCCAGCTTCATGTCACAAAGATTTACCTGACCGGGCTTATCCTGAAGGCACTCCGGAATTACCACGCTGATTTTTCCGTCAGTACTAAACTCCTTGATCAGTTAAAGGATATCGAACTGCTTTTTGATAAAGCGCTGTACGACCTCTGTTATTACCGAATATCCAAAGCGGAAAGCCTCGCAGCAAAATTCGAAAAGCTCAGTTTGCACGCCGAAATTCTTTTCTGGAAAAGAAAACTTGCTCTCGCCGTTTCAGCAAGCCGCGAAGATATTCATGCCTTGCTCATAACAGAAAAGAAAGCGATTGAACAAATGCAGGTGCTTAACAGCTACTGGCGGCACACGATCAGCCTGGGCAATCCCGTTAACGACGGTAACTTTTTGAAAGGCCTTGCACGAACGAAGGAACCCGGTGCCTACACCCTTCAGTCACAGGTATTGCACCACCATATACTATACGGGATTCATGTTATTAAAGGAGAAACTAAAAAGGCTGAGAAGCATATATCGGCGCTTATCAGGCTGCTTGAAAAGCATCCCGATCGGATATCCGAGGATCCGAACGCCTACGTTACAGCCATCGGAAACAAGGTTGGGTTGTTCCTTTCCGGGAAACGGTGGCGCGAAATTCCGGCGTTGCTCAGCAAGATCCGGGAAGTGCCTGTACGATACAAACTAAAAAGCGCGAGCCGGTTTACGGTACGGCTATGGTTGAGAACTTTCAACGTCGAACTCGAGATGTACCGCGACGCCAGGCAGCTGGAAAAAGGGATCGTGCTGATCAATGAAATCCATCAGTTTATAGTAAAAAGACGAAAAGCCGTTCCGCCAGACTATATCCTGCTCCTCTATTATCAATTCGCAAACATTTTCTTCCTTAACAAGGAATACACAAAGTCTTTGCGCTGGTTAAATGAGATCATCAATACCAGCTTCGGTGATACGCGCAAAGACATTCAATCCTATGCCCGTATCCTGAACCTGATGGTACATTTTGAACTGAACAACATTATCGTACTGCGTTACGCCGTCGATAGTGTCAGGAGGTTCCTAAAGAAAAAGAAATTTGAAATCAATACGGTCAAACCGTTGCTGAACCTGTTCTCGAAACTTAGTCATGCTTACCCGCAGGAACATGCTGAAATCTTTGCCAGGTCATACGCTGAGATGTTCCCAGAAAACACGAAGCAAAGCCAGGATTATATTGACATAAAAGGCTGGCTGGAGGAGAAAATCAAAATTTAACACGAATGCCTGGTATTCATGGGTCGCGGACGCACCAAAACCTGTGATTCACCGAATGTTCTTACATGACATCAATCTTGCTGATGCTTTATGTTATCTTGGACTATCCAGTACCGTTTCCGTTTCTGTAAACACGCGTCCATACCTTAACCCCAAAAACATGATCGGATTAGTTTTACTTTACTTTGTTGGCAAGGCATTCTATGACCTGGCTAATCGCAACAACAGGAATAAATGGCTCTTCGCCATCCTTGGTATTGGTGCATATTATGCAGGGCTGGTGGTCGGCGGTGTGATGATTGGTATCGGCTACGAAATTTTTCTGGAGGACGGCATTGATAACGCCAATGAAATGTTGCTGGGCTTCATGGCATTACCCATGGGTGTTCTGGTCTGCTGGGGCTACTACCGGCTCCTGAAGAGCCGGTGGGAAAGAAAAGCTACGTTCTCCCGTCTCTCGGACGACGTGCTGGATGCCAACCAGATTGGTAATAATCCAAACAACATTCAATGAATCAAGCAGGATCGATAGACCAGGCGATTGAGTATCTGCGGTAAAATATATGCGCGGTTATCAGGCCGTGGTGGTCAGCAACACGATCGTCATCAGGATTTTGCCTGAATCATTCGCTGAAAACCACTGAGCAGTGCAACCAATCCCGAGATTGCCCCTATGGTAACGTTGAGGTTAGGGATCATCTCACGCTGCACAAAGGCTACAAACACGATGATACTGACCAGCGTAATCACCAGCACAAGCTGCACGGCATGCCAGGTGCCCTTGCGGCGAACCTCTTCATTCATCGCCAGCTCTTCGTCTTCCTTTACCACGGATAAAATAAAATGCCCGAAGCTCCTGTTCATGATACGCGGACAATCCTCCATAACCACGATGCCCTTCTTGATCAGCAGCCGGATCTTCGTGATGTCGCGCGTGTTTACAAAGCCGTCCTTGGCAAGATCAAACAGGATACGTTTTTCGTGCTGTGAAAATGAGTTCCACAAAGCGTGGTAGTACGGACTGGCAATTTCACCAATTTCAAGGATCTTATCCTCTGTCAGGTCACCAGTTTTGTCGAAGTAATCCACCAGGCGGGGGAGATAGGTTCCGTACCCCAGTTCGCTTTCGAGTGGAGTGCCAATCTCGGTGGATTTAACAGGGAGATGAAGGATCTTAAAACCCCCGAGCAGGTTTTTCCATTTGCGAAAGGCCGTCCTGTAATCCGAAAGTTCTTTCCGGATGGGATCGTCCGGTCTTTCGGATTTCTCAGCTTCCAGTCGTGCAATTTTCTTCTCATAAATTTCTATAACCAGGTCGGGCTCTACGGCAGAGCTGATCATGATCTTAACTTCGTCATGGCGCTGCAGTTCCTCCAGCACGGCTAGTTTGTCTTCATTTTTGGAATGGTCGTTCAGTTCATGTTCGAAATGTTTGAGAATAAACAGCTTTTCCTTGCCCGACAACATAAGATCCTTTTCGTAGTGCCGGAAATCAATTTCCTTTTTATTGGCCAGCAACGCCAGACCTGCTGCGGTTGCCTGGTCCTGCTGATCACTTGTCCGAAGCTGCTGCTGAATTTGTCTGGCCAACCCGGTCTTGCCGGAAAACGGCAATCCAATAAGAAAGATCCTGAACTTCGAATCAGGCCGGATCAGTGCATTGAGAATTTTCTTTGCCTCCACCTCGGCCGGCCTTGCGCTGGAAAGCCTGCCGATTCCAAAGATGTACTTCATGCCAGAGAGAATGATTTTGTATACTACCGCAAACATGACGGCCAGGATGACGACCATCACCAGAAAATATTTTGCCGCGAGCAAGGAGAAACCAGGAACGACAGAACTCATGGCAATGGATTTATCCTCGCTCTCCAGCAGCAAGGTACCGGGCCTTTTCAAAAACCACTTCAGCGGCCGGTCGTGGGCATTTCCCAGCAGTATCTTCCTCGAATTTTCTATCGGTCCTCTCACCGGAGGCCGGAAGTAAAATTCGATAGAGTCAAGCGGCGTCGTAGAAAGCCGCTCGAAGGATTTCTTGTCCAAACCCGGTATCGCGGGGTCGAAATAGGACCCGTACTTGTTGGCGTCTGCAACGTAGGCTTCCATCAGTTCCTGCTGATCGATCCCTGCTCTGTTGTTCACCGCCCAGAGTTGACGCGCTTCTTCTTCCAGGAGCTGATTTCGTTTTGCCATCAGGGTATTGGATTCCCACTGAATGTATCGCTCAAACCCCTGCGTCTCGCGGTCGAACGCCACCTTATAATAGAAAGAGATCGGAAGGACACTGATCATGACAAGCCAGCCGAAAACAAAGATGGCATAACGGTGAATTGGTTTAAGAGGATCGAAAATTTTGTGAAGTTTCCGGACGCCGTTGTGAAACAGGTTTATGGCATAGGTACCGAAGATCATCGCCTGGGTAATAAGTAACGCAACGAATGCACCCGAGTTCAGGCATGCAAGGCCAAGACCCAGGATGAACGATAGCAGAATTGCGCTTGCGATGAGAAAAAATTTCTTTCGGCGCGCATCATGTCCATACTGATCGTGGCTGAAGATCATATAATGGAACGTCGTCAGGTGAATCGGAACCGTCATGAATGCAAGGGTAAACATGATTGAAAGCTTGTCAAACAAAGAGGCGGCGACCGCCAGCGTCAGCGCGATGATTGCCATGCTTGCCAAAGCCGCGTTATAACGCTCCCGGAAAGTCATTTGTCCAAGCTTGTCCTTCCAGTTAGCAGCCCGTTGTGCCGGTGGATGCGCCACTGGTTCGTATACTCTTGGTCTTCCCCAGAAGAGAAAAAACTGCTTCAATTTCAGCTTGGAGGAGCGGTAGGTCGTCAGATAAAGCAACAGCAGTTGCAAACCCTGGAGTGCGAAATGCGCAAAAGTCAACAGCAATGCCAGCGACAGCGTGAGGATCACCCGGACGTGATAGTAATCCTTGTCGAAAAGTGTAACGAGATAGAGTGGTTGCCCCTGCACAGGTTTGGCAAAAGCGGCATAGTCCTTTCCGCCGTAAGACAGCGACATTTCAATCGCCAGCCGGCCTTTTACCGCTGCATCGAGCAACAGATCATTTTCAGTTTCATGAAATAAGTTCTCCTGCAGGTTCTTCAGCTTGCTGGAATGGAAAAGGACCTCTCCCCGCTCATCGATCATGCAGAACGAGAAGGCCGGCGGCAACAGGGGATCCATGACCGATTTCAATTTAGTGGCAATGGCGACGACGCTAACCTTGCCGCGCGTGTTCGACGGTTCTGTTGGCGCCTGCCACGTCACGTAAAGCGAATCCCTGGCGCGAATGCCGATGCCGGCTTCATGCCGGAGGGTATTTCGCGACAGGATCGACTGAAGCGCATACGCGCGGCTACCTGCGTTTGCTTCGCTGAAGTATTCACGCGTTTTGATATTCGGAACGTTCGGCAATTTAGCCAGTGGATGTGTTGCGCGTGTGATGAGCGCATCTCCCTGATGATTGAGTGCAATGGCCTCATTGTAGAAAGGATAGCGATGGCGTTTGAAAGAATCGAGACCCAGCGGGTCCAGTACATAAGCCCCGCTGGAGTCAATTTGCCAGCCCCTCGCACTAAAGCTGTCAAGTTGCGCGGTAATGTCATCGATCTCTTTTTTGAAATT
>DASPJC010000122.1:0-16121 GCA_035628815.1 Ohtaekwangia sp.
CGGTATGATGCCGATGTGATCGCTCTTTTTCAGAAGCTTGATGATCTTTGAAAAAAGAACTTCCTGCTTAAAGGGTTTCGAGATGTAATCGTTCATCCCGATCGAAATACATTTCTCTACTTCGGAAGTGAGCGCATGCGCGGTCATGGCGATGATGGGTATTTCAGCCAGCGGCAGAGGTAAGTTCGTGCGTATAAATTTCGTGGCCGCGTAGCCGTCCATTTCGGGCATCTGGATGTCCATCAGCACCACATCGTACTTTCCTGTTTTTACTTTTTCGATAGCTTCAACGCCGTTTCCGACAATCTCGGTTTTACAGCCCGTCTTGTCCAGCACGCGCTTTACGAGAAGTTGATTCACATGATTATCTTCGACGACGAGAATAGAAGCCCGCCGCAGTAAATGCAATGCCTCCTCGTCGGCAATCTCCTGGTTATGGATCTGGGCAATTTCCTGGTCAGCTTTTTCAAAAGGCAACTGCACATGAAAGGTCGACCCGTAGCCGGGCATGCTTTCCAGTGAGATTGATCCCTCCTGTAATGCGACAATATTTTTAACAATGGTCAGTCCGAGGCCGGTGCCGCCGTATTTGCGGGTCGTTTCACTCGATGCCTGCACGAAACTTTCGAATACATCGGCCTGCTTGTCCTTGGGGATACCAATGCCTGTATCGCGCACGGCAAAATGGATGGAGAACTTGCCATCGGCAAGAGCGCGCGCGGAAGCCTGCAGATGTACATACCCCCGTGCTGTAAATTTGATAGCATTGCTGATCAGGTTGGTGAGCACCTGGTTCAACCGGACGGGGTCGCCCTTGACGAAATGAGGAACACCGGCCTCCATTTCAAAGGTCAGTTGCAGTCCTTTTTCCTGCGCTTTTCTTCGCAGCGATGTAGTAATGCCGTGGAGGAGATCGTTCAGGTTGAAATCAATCCGTTCCAGGGTCATTTTTCCCGATTGCATTTTCGACAGGTCGAGAATATCGTTGATAATGACCAGAAGATTCTCACCGGAGAAATTGATGGCGTCCACGAAACTCTTTTGTTCTTCGGAGAGGCGACTTTCGAACAGCAACTGCGTGAACCCGATGATCGCATTCATCGGCGTTCTTATCTCATGGCTCATATTCGCCAGAAACACTTCACGGACCTTCAGTGAATTCTCGGCAAGCTCACGCGCTTTCAATATTTCCTGCTCCGCCAGCTTGCGGGCCGTTATATCCTGGACCGTTCCCAGCAGACGAACGAACTTACCCTCATGATCAATCACACCATACCCCTGGATATTGACGAACTTCTCACCTGACGCAGTCAGTAGACGGTAGTCTGTGTTAAAGCTCCCGCCGCTATAGGCTGTCCGCAGATTTTTTGTAACAGACGCGGCGTCTTCCGGATGAATCGAGCGGATAACATTCTCCATGGTAGGAACGCATTCACCCTCTATCAACTCAAAAATATTGTAGACTTCCGGTGACCAGTAGGTGATGTTCGTGTCACTTACTTCCCAGTTTCCTATACGGGCAATGCGTTGCGCTTCTGCCAGCCGCGCTTCACTTTTACGCAAGGCACTGACAGCTTCCGCGCGGTCCTTTTCCGCCTGGTTGGTACGTAAAATATTCCTGACGATCTGGCCAATGCTGGTACTGTTGATCTGGTTTTTTATAATGTAGTCCGCCGCACCCGCCTTCATTAACTCAACGGCTATTTGCTCACTTCCCTGCGAGGTGATGATAACCACAGGCGTTGAGCTCCCGGTCAGTCTGATCTTCTGTAAAAGACTGAGACCATTGTCGCCCGGAAGCAGGTAATCCAAAAAGATACAGTCGAAAGGACTTTTCTGAAGATCGGCTTCAAGCGTATCGCTGTTATCCAGTTCGGTCACCACGCAATCGAGTCCCGATGTTTTCAACGACCTTTTCAAATGAAGTCTGTCGACTTCGTCGTCATCGATGATTAATAGGCTGATGGGTTTCATTTGTCGGAGGAGATCAATATTTTGGGCCATGTAAAAACAAACTTGCTGCCGTTGCCATCTTTGGAATCGATCCTGATCTTCCCCCCATGCTCTTCAACGATCCGCTTCACGATGGTTAATCCGATGCCGGTACTTTCAACTTTATCGCGCGCCTGTAGCGTTTGAAAAATGACAAAAACCTTTTCCTGATACTCCGCCGGAATACCAGGGCCATTGTCTTCCACGCTGAATTCATAATGTGTATTCTGCTCGGCGCACCGTATCGTAATCAAACCTTCTGCTTTATCGTTGTACTTGATGGCGTTGCTGATCAGGTTTGAAAAGACCTGCAGCAACATGATTTTTGCGGTGTTCAGCACGGGCATGTTCGATTCTATCGTAATGCGGAAATGCTTTGGCGGGCTCAGCAGGTCCAGGATTTCCGCCAGCAAAGCGCTTACGTCCACCAGTCCGGATGTGGTTTTCGTCCGGCCGATCTTGGAATATTCCAGAATACCGGTAATCAACGCGTCCATCCGCAGTACTCTTCCCCGAAGCAATTCAAGATTCTTTCTGCTGTCGTCTCCGATCACGGGCCCGACGTCTTCATAGATCCACTGCGCCAGGTTATTGATCGCCCGCAACGGCGCCTTGAGATCGTGCGACACGATATAAGCAAACTGGTCGAGGTCGCGGTTACTTTTTTCAAGCCGTTCCGCGGCCCGTTTCCGTTCGGTGATGTCCTGCAGGATGATCACTTTTAAAAGATCGCCGCTGACGGTATCCGGGATGATGGAGGCGGAAAGCGAGCATATAATGTTATCACCGTTGGCACGGACAAAGGAATTCTCGTATTGATGGATTTGCTTTTCTTTCTCCAGCAGAAACAGGAAATCAAAGCTTTCCTGCGACTGTGTAAACAATCCCTGCAGGTGTCTGCCAAGCACTTCCTCTTCAGGCGTTATCCCAAAGATGCTGCGCGCGGCTTCATTCATGATCTGAATCGTATCATCGCTGTCGACTACAACAAGACCATCCTGCATCGTGCGGAGTATCTTGTCCGTTACTTCCTGCGGTAATAATAGCTTGGCTGATGAAGTGCTCATGCTTGTTGTTCTTTAGCCTTACAAAGAACGACCATTCATTTTCAACTTTTCCTGAAGAACAAATTACAACCCGTCGCAAGCGATGTTTTTTCGTTATCAAAAGGTTTCTGATTTTCTATCTAAGGGTTTCTCTTAGACGGCCGCGGGACAACCCGGAGAGCCAAACGGCTGTATAAACGCTGATCGTCTCAAACGGAGCAATTAGGCAGGTTCAGCCGGCCGTAAGATCGCCAGATAGGCAATGGAGCCGATGTAAGATCAGGCAACATTTTACCAGATAAACGGAGGATATAACCGTTGTTTAAATTTTCAGGCGTTTCCCCGGACCTGGTTTCCGCTGGCCGGTGATGCGATTTCAACAGTTCGACGCTTATACCGGACCTAAGCTCTCGGACTAGCGGCCTCGGCTTACCGCAGCGCAGTGGAAGGGTGCGGGATACTGTGAAAAACCTTCAATCGATTGTGCAGGACAGCGCTGGATTTTTGCAATCGAAAGAAAATGCTTACGCGGAAATATGATGTTTTACCGCGCTTCCGGGCTATAACAAGAAATGCAGATTATGTAACTTAAAGCACAGGTACGCAATACCGGATATGAATCATTTACCGCATCTTATCACCGACCTTGGACTAATTCTGGCAGTGGCCGCTGCGACAACGCTCATCTTTAAAAAAATCAAACAACCGGTAGTGCTGGGGTACATCCTGGCCGGTTTGCTGGTGGGCCCGCACATCTCCATCTTTCCGACGGTTGCCGACGAGGAAGGCATCAAGGTATGGTCTGAAATCGGTGTTATTATCCTGCTGTTCAGCCTTGGCCTTGAGTTCAGCTTTAAAAAACTGATGAATGTTGGCGGATCGGCTTCCATTGCCGCCGCCGTCGAAATTGTGATCATGATCGGTGTCGGATACGCTGCCGGGCAATTCCTGGGATGGTCGACAATGGACAGCATATTTCTTGGCGCCATACTTTCGATGTCATCCACCACCATCATCATCCGGGCTTTCGAGGAAGTCGGCGCGCGGACACAGAAGTTTGCTACGCTGGTGTTCGGCATTCTGATCGTCGAGGATCTCGCCGCCATCCTTTTGCTCGTACTGCTTTCCACCCTGGCAGTGAGTCAGCAATTCGCCGGCGGTGAACTGCTGATGCAGATCCTGAAGCTTTCCTTTTTCCTGATCCTCTGGTTTGTCGGCGGAATTTTCTTCATCCCGACTTTTCTGAAGCGCACGCGAAAGCTGATGAATGAGGAGACCTTGCTCATCGTCGCGCTGGCACTCTGTTTACTGATGGTAATGCTGGCGGTCGAAGTAGGATTTTCAGCCGCATTGGGCGCGTTCATCATGGGGTCCATTCTCGCCGAGACCACACAAGCGGAAAAAATCGAGCACCTTATCAAGTCCGTGAAAGACCTTTTTGCGGCAATCTTCTTTGTGTCGGTGGGGATGATGATTGATCCGCAGGTGTTGGCCGACTATGCTGTGCCCGTATTGGTCATCACGCTTATTACCATTTTCGGAAAATTCTTTGCCTCGTCGCTGGGCGCGTTACTGGGAGGACAGCCGTTGAAACATTCTGTGCAAGCCGGCATGAGCCTCGCGCAAATCGGCGAATTCTCATTCATCATTGCATCGCTGGGCGTATCACTCAAGGTGACCAGCGGTTTCTTATACCCGATCGCGGTGGCCGCTTCGGCGGTGACCACTTTGACGACGCCGTTCCTCATCCGTAAATCGGAAGCGGTCTATAATTTCCTGGAGCGCCGCGTACTTCCCGCACGCCTGGTGCAGTCGTTGAACCGCTATAGCACCGGCACACAACAACTCTCGGCCTACAGCGACTGGCAGACGCTGCTGCGATCATACTTTGTCAACATCATCATCCAGTCCGTTATGCTGGTGGGCATCATCCTGCTTTCGCGGAACTTTGTTTTTCCGTTCATTACAGATGCTACGGATAACTATAATTTTGCCGGAACCATCACCGTGGCGATCACCTTGCTGCTGATGGCCCCGGGACTGTGGGCGCTGGCGATTCGCCGGATAGAGCGCGAATCCTATTCAAACCTGTGGCTGAACCAAAAGCTCTACCGGGGGCCGTTAATCGCCATCGAGTTCGTGCGAATTGTCTCCGCGATCCTGATCCTGGGCCTGCTGTTGCAACTTTTTATCTCAACCTGGGTAGCGTTCCTCGTAGGCATGATCGTCATGATTTTTGCCATCGTGATCTTCCGCCAAAAACTCCAGCTTTTTTATGAGCGCGTTGAAAAGCGTTTTCTCACCAACCTGAACGAACGCGAAAAGAAAAAACGCGCCCGGGCCGACATCGCTCCATGGGACGCTCACCTCACGGATTTTGAAGTGTTACCTGAATCGGCGTGTGTCGGACAACAACTGCGTGAGCTGGCGCTGCGCGAAAAGTATGGCGTGAACATTGCGCTGATCGAGCGCGGTAACCTTATCATCGCCACCCCCGACCGTTACGAAAGACTGTATCCCGGGGATAAGATCGCTGTCATTGGAACGGATGAGCAGCTTGACAAAGTCAAAACATTATTCGAACACACAAAGTCAGTCAACGGCGGATCCCGGCCGGAGATAAATCTTCAGAACATTGTTATCACACATGATCATCCCCTGGCCCATATGAGTATCGGGAACTCAGGAATCCGTGAAAAAGCAAAAGCCCTGGTTGTCGGCATAGAGCGCAATGGCCAACGAATATTAAACCCCGAATCAACCACGGTTTTCAAGGACGGCGATATTATCTGGGTCGTAGGAAACCGGGATTCCATCGAACATTTCTTCAAGACCGACCATACACCATGAACGCAAAACAATCTGCCGCGGAAAAAGCTGTTACTTTTTTGAGAGACGGCATGACCGTCGGGCTCGGGACAGGCTCAACGGCTAATCATGCCATAACAGCCATCGCCAACATGGTAAAAGAAGGCTTGAGAATCAAGGGGGTGGCCACTTCCACAGCCACTGAAAAGCTGGCCCGGGCATTGAACATACCGCTGCTTTCCATTGATGCCGCGCCGGCGATCGACCTTGCGATCGATGGAGCTGACGAAGTGGATGCCAATAACAATTTGATCAAAGGCGGGGGCGGCGCGTTGTTGCGTGAAAAATTAATTGCATTCAACAGCAAGTCATTTATTGTCATCGTCGATGCATCAAAGCGCGTTGATAATCTTGGACGTTTTCCACTGCCTGTGGAGATGATCGCATTTGGTGCAACGTACACGCTGGCGCAGCTTCAACGTATGGGCTGTTCGCCAACGGTCAGGCAATCCAATGGCAAAACGTTCGTGACGGAAAATGGCAACCTGATTGCAGATTGTCGCTTCCATGAACCGATCCTCAATCCCGCAGCGCTGGCCGCAAGGCTCAAAACCATACCGGGTATCGTGGAGACCGGGCTGTTCCCCGGTTCTATGGTAAAGCTGGTCGTGGTGGGATATGACGATGGCCATGTACAGCTGTTCTGACGGATCGCCTTACCGCGTAAGCACGACATAATCGTTCAGGATGGTCTGGAGGAATGTACGATCGTCACTATGAGATTCATTTTCCATTCCCAGGACCAACCGTACCCGCCGCGCGAGCAGTTCCAGCACTTCACGATGAGCTTCATTCTTGAACTGGCTGTACCGGTCGAGCGCACTCTTGATCAATAAAGCGTCGTGTTCCATCAGTTGCTTCGCCTGCAGGTAGGCGGGCTTGTACGATTCCTGTGATTTTATGGAAAGGAGGTCGTTCAAACGCAAGTCCATTCGCGGCGCTTTTTTAACGACGGCGGTATTGGCCACGATATCGCCGATGCGTTGCGCCTTTCCCGAGGATGCGATGAGTATTGAAGCAATTCCCCCGAGGGAAAAATAAATATCGACCATACGGAATACCCATCGCGCCGCATAATCGGAAAAAGTAGCCTGGCCACCGGTCGTTTTTATAACCTGGATACGCATCGCCATTTTCCCTACGCTTTGCCCGTGGTTCAGCATCTCCCACGCGAGTGAATAAAACATAAATGCACAGATGAGCATCACGCTGAAAATGACAGACGCCGTTTCTGACGATGCGACAATACTGAAACCCAGTGTAGAGATGATGCTCAATCCGAAGACAAGGCAAACCAGGTCAATAAAAAATGCAATTACGCGGTCGCGCAGGTCCGCCAATTCGTACTGGAGCACCACATTTTGCGTAGTTTTAATTTCTATGTTCTTCATTTTTTGATGCTAAAACGATATTTTCACAATTCATGAAGGAAACCCGTTTCATTGCTCAAAATAAGGAAAAGTGGATCGAATCGGAAGCGCTTTTGAGCCAGCCTGTCAAAGATCCTGAAAAGCTGAGCAATTTATTTACCCAGGTCGTGGATGACCTTTCGTATTCAAGGACGTACTATCCGAACCGTTCCGTCAGGGTTTATCTTAACAAGATCGCGCGTGAATATTTCTCTATTATTTACAGCCATCAAAAAGAAAAAAAGAATCGTTTTAAGCTGTTCTGGCTGGAGGAGCTTCCGCAAATCGTAATTTATGCAAAAAGACCGCTGTTGATATCATTGTTCCTCTTCCTGCTCTCCGCATGCATCGGCGTTTTTTCATCCTACAAAGACCCGCATTTTACCAGTACCATTCTTGGTGAAAGCTATGTTTCAATGACCAAGGCGAACATTGAAAAAGGAGATCCCATGGCCGTGTACAAAGAAGGACATCAGGTCGATATGTTCCTGGGAATCACGATGAACAATCTTATGGTGGCCTTTCGCACGTATGTTTTCGGCGTGTTCCTCTCCATCGGCACCATCGCCATACTCCTGTACAACGGTATTATGGTTGGGTGCTTCCAGTTCTTTTTTGTCGAGCGGGGATTGTTTGCAGAGTCGGCTCTAACGATATGGCTGCACGGTACGTTGGAAATTTCGTCCATCATCCTGGCGGGCGGCGCCGGTCTTACACTCGGAAGCGGCCTGCTCTTTCCGGGCACATATTCACGGCTGCAGGCGTTCCAGGTGTCCGCGATTCGTTCGCTCAAGCTCATGCTGGGAATCACCCCGATCTTCGTTCTTGCAGGGATCATTGAAAGCTTTCTGACGCGATACACAGAAGTTCCGGATATTCTAAGGCTGTTCCTCATTCTCGCTTCTGCATTCTTAATCGTGGGCTACTTCGTTGTCTATCCGTGGATGAAATCAAGAAGAGGGTTTGAGCATCCGCTGGAGGAAATCAAACTTTCGCCCAGCCAGGATGAAAGCCCGAGCTACACACGGATCAAGAACAATGCGGAAATACTGAAAGACGCCTTCATTTTTTACAAGCATTTTGCCAGCAAGCTGTTGCCGTGGATCGGGGCGGTGACGCTGGGACTCACCGTAGCCGACTTTTTTCTCACCGACGGCCGCGGGGAGGAGCGCATTTTTACAGAATGGTGGATCTATCTTTTTGACAATCTGTTCTATGCACTGAAGACGCCAACCGCTGCCTACATTTTGATCAATGCCATCGGCTTTTCCCTGATTATTTACAGGGTATTGGTGCTGATTGACAGCGATGCAAAATTTACATCAATAAAACTGTTTGGATGGCGATCTTTCGTTCATATACTGGTTATCACGGGGGCGGCATTCGGGATATTGTATCTGCTGGAACAATGGGGTGTTATCCTCCTGTTATTCGTCTTTATCTTCTTCATCATCGCAACCTACATCCAGCATACCGAACAGCTCAATATTTTCGGCACCTTATCCAGGACATGGAACCTGTCAGGTGCAAATTTCGGCCAGGTGATGGGACTCCAGCTGATCCTTCTTCTGCTGATGTTTTCATTTCTCATGGTTCTTTCCGCGCCATTGATCTATATGAACCTGACAGTCCTCCAATGGAATTTTGCAAAGACCGATGTCTGGGCGCAATACATCGTCGATTTTATAGAGATGTTTATCAGGATTCTGGCGTTCAATCTTATCCTTCCGATTCTTGCGGCAGCCTCGGTATATACTTACTATTCGCTGCACGAAATTGCGAGTGCCGACAATCTCAAACGCGCTATTCAGATGATCGGAACTAAACAAAAATCAGGCAAGCGATGAGGTACCTGATTGTTCTGCTGCTCTTGTTTTCATCGCTGGCTTCGTCGCTGGCACAGGACCAGGAACCGACCGATGAAGAACAGACCGACTATGATGTTACGGAACCCTCTGCGTACGACTACCAGGAAGAAGACGCTACAAGTCATACGTTGGTCGACCCCCGACAACTGGAAAGCACCGCGCGGTACCGATCAAAAGACATTGAAGTAAAAAAATTTGATCCCGAAAAATGGAAAAAGGTCGTCGGAACTGAAACCTACCAGGAAAAGAAGGTGCCACAGGAAACGCAGGAGCTCCGTACACCAAGCCGGCCGTGGAACAGTGATATCCTTCGCGTGATTGCCTATATTATCATCATTGCACTGGTATTGATCATCCTTTACTACGTAAGCAAAAGCATTACATTTCAACAAAAATTCCGCAAGGTGAATACCGACGGCAATACCGATGAGTTGCCGGTCGAGAACATCGCAGAAACAGACCTTGCTCAATTACTTCAGCAAGCCCTCCAGGCAGGTGATTTCCGACGGGCTGTACGGTTGTATTACCTCCTGCTCCTGCAACAACTGAATGCCCGCGAGATGATTGAATGGAAGAAAGACAAAACCAACCGTGAATACCTGGCAGAACTGTTCGCCAAAGATTATCACTATGACGAAGTAAAGACCCTTACCCTCGCTTATGAGCGGGTGTGGTATGGGGAATACGTCCTGGAACAAGACTCCTTCAGGACGCTGATCGCGCGATTCGAAAATTTCTACCACCAGATTAACGTACCCGTTACACCGTGAAGAAAAGACGCATAACCATTATTGTTCTTTTTGGGGTGCTCGGCATTGTACTCGTTTTGTATTTCATTTTTAACAGCGAAAAACGATACAACTGGTACGAAAGCTACAATACCAGCAGTGATCAACCTTATGGGACGCTGTTCATTAAAAAGCTCCTGGAGGATTACAGGCCCGAAGGCAAGCTGATACTCAACAAGAAAAAATCACTAAAACACCTTCTCGACAGCACCGCGCCTGCACGAAATACCGACTATATCTTTATAGGACAAAGTCTTTACGTGGACGAAGGCGACATCCAGGCCCTTCTGGGTTTTATCGCCGAAGGTAACGATGCGTTTATTGCCAGCCTCGAAATACCGGCAACCCTTGTGTACCGGATGTATTCAATCGATGAATGCGATGCCCCGATAACGTTTGAGCCACACGAAGCCAGGAAAATCGCCCTGAATTTTTTTCACGACTCACTGCAAACAGACCAGGGATACCAATATGCTTACCGTTATGGAGCGGAAGACTATACCTACCACTGGAACGCGATCAACGAAGGAACCTTCTGTGACTCCACTACATCGATCACCCCGCTGGGCTACCATGGACCCCACCGTGTGAACTTTATCAAAATTGCGCACGGTAACGGCAATCTCTACCTCCATAGCAACCCCATCGTATTCACAAACTATTTTCTTACCGACGCCGCCAGGCTCGATTATGTTTCCGGCGTATTTTCTCACCTGAAAGGGCGTCATATTATCTGGGATGAGTACAGCAAAGTGCCCTTTCTCGGTAACAAAAATGCTTACGACAGCCCGCTGTACTACATCCTGCAGCAGCCGAGTTTAAAGTATGCCTGGTGGCTGATGTTGCTGACCGTATTGCTTTACGTACTCTTCGTCTCAAAGCGTACCCAACGCGTTATACCCGTCCTGGAGCCTAAAACCAATACTTCACTTGAATTTGTGAGGTTGGTATCCTCGCTTCACTTTCAGAATGGCAGTCACCTGGATATGGCGAAGAAAAAAATGAAGTATTTTTTATACTTTATCCGGTCGAAGTACGGCATCCATGAGCAAACCTTCTCGGAAGAAAGCATTGCCCGGCTCGCGGAGAAATCGAAAGTGAACCTGATGGACGTGAAGTCAATCTTCAACCAGTATGATATTATCGACAGGAACGCACATCATAACAACATAGACGCCGGGAGACTGGCGGGACTTTACTACGCGATCGAAAATTTTTATAAACACTGTAAGTAAGCAATCATGGAAGAACAGAACACGGAATTCACCAATACCCTTCAGGCCGAGATTGACCTTCTTAACAAGCGCGTGATGCGCATCAAGCATGAAATCGGAAAGGTTGTGGTGGGGCAGGAAACCACTATCGAGCTTATCCTCGCCGGCATATTTACAGGTGGTCACATCCTCCTGGAAGGCGTGCCGGGGATTGCAAAAACATTAACCGCCAAACTGGTCGCAAAATCGCTCTCCGTCAGTTTCTCCCGCATACAGTTCACACCAGACCTCATGCCAACGGACGTTACCGGCACGACGGTATTCAACGTTAAGACCTCCGAATTTTCTTTTAACAAAGGTCCTGTATTCGCCAATCTGGTTTTGATCGATGAGATCAACCGTGCGCCAGCCAAAACACAGTCATCGCTCTTCGAGGTGATGGAAGAAAAACAGATCACGATGGATGGCAGCACCTACCTGATGGATTTTCCTTTCCTGGTGATCGCCACACAAAACCCCATTGAACAGGAAGGCACCTACCGGCTGCCGGAGGCCCAGCTTGACCGGTTCCTTTTCCGGATCAAGCTGAAGTACCCGACGTTGGAGCAGGAAGTGAATATCCTCAAAAAGTTCAAGGACGACTTCAGTTTAAGGATCATGGAAAGCGTCAGGGCGGTGATCTCGAAAGATGAACTGAAACACTGCCAGGAACTGATCGAAAAGATCCATATCAAAGATGAAATCATCGCTTACATTGCGAAACTGGTCGACAGCACACGGAACAACGGTGACCTTATGCTCGGTGCCTCCCCGCGTGCTTCCCTCGCCATCATGCGCGCGTCGAAGGCTATAGCCGCAATGAACGGCCGCGATTTCGTTATACCCGATGATGTTATATACGTGGCATACCCTGTACTCAACCACCGGATCATGTTGAATGCCGAACGGGAAATGGAGGGCATTGAAGCCGAAGATATCATCAGGGAAATCGCTCAGGGAATCGAAGTGCCACGCTGATGAATTTTGTGAAAAACCTATTCCTGACCAGCCGCTTCTTTTACACCATGACAGCGCTAATCGCGTTGATGATGCTGTCGTTCCCGTTCTCTTTTCTACTGCCTGTCGCCCAGGCGGCATGCATCCTTTTTCTGGTTGTCTGCTGCATTGACATCCTACTGTTGTTTAACAAAAGCATTAAGGTGGACGCCGCCCGCGAAATGGCCCCGGTGTTGTCGCTTGGCGACGGTAATACGATCACGTTGTCTGTGATCAACCGGTCGCGTATTAAATTGTGGATCGAGGTGATAGACGAACTTCCTGAGCAATTTCAAATCCGTAACTTCGTGATCCGCCTGGCGTTGTCGCCCAATACCCCCTACGAACAGAAATACGAACTCCGGCCGCTGGCCCGCGGGGAGTACAAGTTCGGCAACATCCGACTGTACCTCAACAGTGGTATCGGTATGGTCCGGCGTCGCGTCAGCATTAGTCGTGCCGTGGCGATACCGGTATACCCGTCTATCCTCCAGATGAAAAAATACGAGCTAAAGACATTTGCCCGGACGGCCACGGAATACGGCGTCAAGAAAGTCAGGCGTGTCGGACACAGCTACGAATTCGAGCATATCAAACAATACATCCGTGGTGACGATTACCGCAGTATTAACTGGAAGGCTACGGGCCGGAGGGCTCAGCTGATGGTAAATCAGTATGAAGATGAAAAATCCCAGCAGGTATACTGCCTGATCGACAAGAGCCGCGTCATGCACATGCCGTTTCATGGGCTAAGCCTGTTCGATTACGCCGTGAACGCGTCACTGGTCATTTCCAATATTGTACTGGGTAAGCAGGATAAAGCGGGACTCATCACTTTTGCCGAAACGCCCAAAGCCCTGATCAAGGCCGACCGGAGTAAAACGCAGCTTAAAAAGATACTCGAGGCGCTATACAAGGAGCGCGAAGGATCGGTGGAAGCGAATTACGAAAGTCTCTATATGGCGGTAAGGAAGTTTGTAACAGGCCGCAGCCTGCTGTTCCTGTACACAAACTTTGAAAGCACTTATGCCCTGCAGCGTGTACTCCCTCAGTTGCGCAAATTGAACAATCAGCACCTGCTGGTTGTAGTGTTCTTTGAAAATACAGAGATCACTGCCAATACGGCCGCGTCGGTCGATACGCTGGAAGACATCTATACCCAGATAACCGCAGAACACTATACCCTGACTAAGGTGCAGATCGCGCAGCAACTGAAACAACTCGGAATTTTCAGCATGCTCACACGCCCCGAAAACCTGACCGTTTCCACCATTAACAAATACCTTGAACTTAAGTCCAGGGGAATGATATAAGCCGGTCCGGGCTGCTTACGGGTAGTACACGTATGTATTCGCAAGCTTGTCGTGCAATCCCTGTTTTTTGGGGTCCCACCCGACCATCATAAAACCGATACACAGGATAATAAAGGAGAGGAATTTCAAAAAATAACGCGCGAGTGCCGTACCGAATGAAATGCGCTCGCCGTTGCTGTGCCCTACCTTTATGCCGACGGCTATTTTGCCGGGCGTCGCCTGCAGGGATGAGCTTTCAAATGCACATTGATACATTAAACCCATCACCAGCGATACAATGTTAAATGAAATGCTGGATGCCATGACATCGAAGCCTCCTAAAAATGAGAAAGCCAGGATAACATTGACGACCCATAAGATAACCGTATCAATTAATGCAGCGCCGACGCGAATCCAGAAGCCGGCATAGTTTAAACCGCGGTCCGACGGGGAAGGAAGGTCAAGAATCTGATCCATAGCTGTACGTTAGTTGTTCCAATGTATAGAAACGCAGGGATAAAAAAAAGAAACCCTGGCCGTCCATCAAGCAGTATACTTGCGGCTAACGCGGCTGATGCATCATCATGTCATTGATTATTTCACCAACCTCTGCCGGTTTCTGTTCAATGAGATAATACTGACCCTTTCCGTCGGGATCCCATGCATTGTGTCCATTGTCCGCAATGATAATTTTGCCGGGTTGCAGCTTATACCACGGTTCATGTCCCCGAATAGCCACGTGTACGGCGGTCTGATCCCAGCTCATTCTTCCCGCCTTATCTTCTTCGGCCAACGGAATGGATATCCGAAATACATCTTTGACAGGACTATTCTTTATTTTTCCGTTTGCTATCAACGGCAGCCCGGATTTAATGTTGGCCCCGATTTCAAAACCGCTATAAATAACCGGCTTCGGAAAATTTTCGAGTGCATATTTCGAGGCCGCTGCATCCTCCTCAATATTGAACTCCGAGCCTGACGGAAACTTACCTGCCATACTCACCAGTGTCGAAACCTTTTTTCTGACCAGCTCCAAACCATTGAGCGGTGAATATTGGTCCGGCGGAGATTTAAGCAAATCGGCAATATTCGTTAAAAATCCCACTGTAATAATCGTCACGCTGTTGTCAGGTTGCCTGGATAAAACTTCCCGGTACAAAGCAATGGCATCCGGCGCATCACTGTTCGATTTGATCTTATGCGGGTACCGCGCAATCAGTGTGTCCGTCCAATGCTGAAAATCCTTCAACGTGAGCGCCTTTCCCCTGGGCACGCCAATCGGAACTTCCGGACGTTTGAAGTAGGTGTTCAGCACACTCAGCACCGCCGCCACGCCTTCATATTTTGTACTGGCCATTGTGGCCAGGATTTTTGCCTCCCCCTTATCAGCAAAAGCATGCAACAATGTTATCGCACCCACATCGTCGTAGTCAGGCCCCATGTCCGTATCAAATATCACGGGGACGGTCTTTTTGTTCTGCCCCGGCACCGCTAGCGGGCAGAGCAACACCATTACCATCAAGAACCTCTTCAATGTTCTTTTCATATTTACTCTATTTTATAATCACTATAAATTCCGCTTGTTCAATTCACGTACAGCATAATCTGTCGCGCGCGCCGTCAGCGCCATGTAGGTAAGCGATGGGTTCTGGCAGGCGTTCGAGGTCATGCAGGATCCGTCGGTAACAAAAACATTCTTAGCGCCCCACACCTGGTTATGCGCATTCAGCACCGAGGTCTTTGGATCGCGACCCATCCTTGCGGTTCCCATTTCGTGAATACCCAGGCCCGGTGCCTCTTTACCGTCATACGCTTCGATATTGGCAAAGCCCGCCTTCTCCAGCATCTCCGCCCCTGTATCAAGAATGTCTTTCAGCATCTCGGTTTCATTCGTTTTGTATTCGCAGTCGATCTCCAGTTGCGGAATACCCCAGGCATCCTTTTTATCCTTCGATAAAAACACCCTGTTTTCTTCGTACGGGAGACATTCGCCCATGCCGGTCATCCAGAGATCCCAGTCACCGGGTTTCTGCATCTCCAATTTAAGGGATTGTCCAATAGCCCCTTCGATATCTCCGCCTGATCTTCGCGATCCGCCGGCCGCAAAGGCATATCCCCGCAGGAAATTCCGTTGTACATCCTTTCCTACATTTCTGAATCTTGGAATATAAACACCGGTAGGCCTTCGTCCGGAATAATATTGGTCCTGCATTCCTTCGTACGAACCACCGAGGTGTGCGCGGTAATTGTGATCCATCAGGTAATGCCCCAGAGCGCCGCTGTCGTTGCCGAGACCGTTCGGAAATCGGGACGAAGTTGAATTCAAGAGGATCAGGGTAGTATTAAGGGTACCCGCATTCACAAAAACGATCCGGGCATAGTATTCTGTCACCGAATGATCCAGCGCATCAATAACCCGTACACCTTCTGCGCGCTGCTTTTGCTCATCGTAAATAATGGAGTGCACCACGGCATGCGGTCGCAAAGTAAGGTTGCCGGTCGCGCGCGCTGCGGGAAGCGTAGCGGAATTACTGCTGAAGTATCCACCGAAAGGGCAACCCCGGCTGCAAAGGTCGCGGTACTGGCAGGGCCCCCTGTCCTTCAGCCCC